>JAYUKJ010000959.1:0-6937 GCA_043764555.1 Saprospiraceae bacterium | reverse complement strand
TTTCTTTCAGGTGGTCAACTTGTGAGCCATGTTTCCAAAAGCGAAAACAAACGTGTGGACCTGTTGCCAAACCCGTTGCACCAACGTAGCCAATGACTTCGCCTTGCTTCACGGAAGTACCCGGTTTGATGCCTTTTGCGAAGCGACTCATGTGCAAATATTGTGATTCGTAAGGCTTCGTATGGCGAATTTTTACGTAGTTACCATTCCCGCCACCGTAGCGCGACTCTTCAACAACACCAGCGGCAACGGACAAAATCGGTGTGCCGTAAGGTGCTGCGTAGTCGGTACCAAAATGCGGACGAACGTAGCCCAAAATTGGGTGCAAACGTCTTAAATTATAATGCGAAGAAATGTTGCTGTACTTCAAAGGTGATTTCAAGAAGCCATCTTTCATGGCGGCACCTTCTTTAGAATACCAACCTTTTTCACCTTTTCTATCATCGTAAAAAATGGCATAAATCGGCTTTTCTTCACTTTTTTGCTTGAAATAAGCGGCTTTTAGGCACTTAACGCCAACCGAACGTCCTTCGACAAATTCCTCCTCCCATATTAATTTATATTCATCTCCGTCGTGAAATTTACGTAAATCAATTTGGTATTTCAAAGCGTCTTCAACCATGTCCGTCAACGTGTAGCTAAAACCGTTTTCAACCATGGAATCCCAAAGATTGTCTTCCACTTTGCCCGATGCTTGGAACTCTTGCGTCGTCACTTCGCGCTTAACTTCTTTAATTGCCACGTTTTTGAAATCAACGACAATGTACCGTTTAGGGTCTGGTTCGTAGATAAGATAATCGTAACCTGTTTTGGCATCGCGCATCAAAACCGTGTAAGGTTTGCCGTTCAAAATCTTTTCGAAATCATAAAAGGGTTTGGCGACTTTCGCCAAGCTGTCGGCTTTGAGATAAGACAACCCGCGCGCCATCAACATGGAAGTGAAAATATCGTCGCTTTGGATTTTAGCCTCAACAACGTGAAACGTATCGAGCGCAAAACCATATTTGACAGTTGGATTGACAACGGCAAATGCGCCAAGTTTAGGCATTTCGTCGTCGGTTTTACCAATGTAAGAAGCGAGTTTATCGGATTTTGTGAGAAAAATCGCGGCGGTTCCGAAGGCAGTAATGGTGGCAAAGGCTTTAAAATTGACCGATTTTAACGTTCTTTTAAAGGTATTTTGCACTTTTTTGGCAAACGTCGTACGCGTCGTTACCGACGGTTTTGCATTGGAAATAGAGTTGTTCATTAATAAAAATATTTTAAATATGATGTCCTTTCTTAATTTTTGATACCCCTCAGTGCGTGGAAGCATTCATTAAAAACCAACAATTAGATAGTGCGATTTGGTAGTAACTTATTGATTACTAATAAGTTGGAAGCAGCACGTTGATATTTTAGTTCCTAATGTTGAATACGGTTCTCGCATCCATTAGAGCGGGTTTTGTCTGATGTACAATGTAAACAAATTAAACATTGTGGCACAAAGATAAAACGCATCTCCCAAAAAACAACTACATTACTTGTATTAGAAAATGTTAAAGTTTCCTAAACGCTTCTGCCGCAATGATAGAAAGAAATTTTTAATTGGAAAGAATATTGTATTTAAAAAATTTAATTTTATTAAAAACAACTTTAACAGAAGGATGCATTTCAAAGTCTCCTTTTTTGGCTTGTGATTATTCTAAAATATATTGTTATTAAATTTAAAAAATAAATATTTATTATTTTTTAAATAAGAAGTCAAACGAAAACCCATCTAATGGCACCCTATTTGCGCTCTTTTTAAGGTGGCACACGCCAATGTAGCTCAGTTGGTAGAGCAACGCATTCGTAATGCGTAGGTCAGGAGTTCGAGTCTCCTCATTGGCTCATTAAAATTTTTAAGCCGTTGTAAATCATTGATTTACAACGGCTTTTGTATATTTTATTCTAAATCTAACTGACACATCAAGCCTTGATTTTTAATTTTTAATTTTTAATTCAAAAAGGGACCCCTCAGTATAAATGACTTTTTTTCCAAATTTTCGCTCAAACCTTGCCAAACTTTCTACTTTTACGACTGTTCAATAAAATCGTATCTTCTTTATTCAAAAAAAATAATATTAATGAAAATTATTAAATCATCCTTAGTTGTAGCGCTACTTTTAGCTTTTGCTGCTTGTTCCACCACCAAAAAAACGACGACTTACGGAGAAGCCGACGGCAAAGTCGAGTGGATTTTTTTACACCTCAATGATGTCTATGAAATCGGTGCGCTTGAAGATGGAAAAACGGGCGGTTTGGCACGCGTGGGGACAATCAAACAAAATCTTTTGAAAGAAAATCCTAATGTGTTTACCGTCATGGCGGGCGATTTTTTGTCACCCTCAGTCATTGGCACTTTGAAGTACGAAGGCGCGGGCATTAAAGGACGTCAAATGGTGGAAACAATGAATGCGTTAGGCGTTAATTTGGTCTGTTTTGGCAACCATGAATTTGATTATGACTACGCTGATTTGCAAAAAAGAATGGACGAATCCACCTTTGAATGGCTTTCTTCAAACGCTTTTAGAACGGAAGGAGAAGGCATTGTTGCCTTCGGAAAAACGGGCGATGAAGACGGCAATCCAGAGTATAAAGTGTTGACTATCAATGATGGAAAAGCCAATGAGTCGGTAAAAGTTGGCATTTGGGGCGTTGTTTTAGATGCGAATAAAAAAGACTATGTCCAATACAGTGACCCCATGGAGCGTTCCAAATCTTTGGTCACCGAAGTGTTGCCAAAAGAGGCGGATGTCTTCGTTGGTTTGACGCATTTGGCGATTGCCATGGACAAGGAAATTGCGGCTGAAAACCCGTCGGTTTCGCTCATTATGGGCGGTCATGAGCATACAAATCAGATATATAAAATCGGTGAAACCACGGTTGCGAAGGCGGATGCGAACGCCAAAACGGTTTATGTGCATCGCTGTTCTTACAATTTGAAAACGAAAAAAACGACCGTTACTTCCGAGCTAATTAAGGTGGATGAAACGATTCCCGACGAGCCAAAAGTGGCCGCGGTCGTAAAAAAATGGAATGATATTGCCGAAAAATCGTTCAAATCTAACGGTTTCGACCCCAACGAAACGGTTGTGGAATTGACCGAAATTTTGGATGGTCGCGAGGCGTCTATGCGTTTGCAACAAAACAATTTGGGCAGCGCAATTGCAAAAGCTATGTCAAAAGCGGCTAAAAAACCCGTCGATTGCGCGTTTTTCAACAGTGGTTCGGTGCGCATTGACGACCAAGTAACGGGCAAAATTACGCAAAAAGACATCATCCGCATCATGCCTTTTGGCGGAAAACTCGCCGAATTTGACATTCAAGGGTCTGAATTACGCAAGGTTATTTTGGCGGGTTTGTTGTCAAAAGGGCGTGGAGGTTATTTGCAATGGGATAAAATTAGCTACGATGATGCCACCAAAACCATTAAGATTCTCGGCGCGGATTTAGACAATTCAAAAATCTATCATTGCATTACAAACGATTTTTTGTTGACGGGAAAAGAAAATAATTTCGATTTTTTCAACGCAAAAAATCCAAATATTTCAAATATTGACACGCCGATTGATGCTACTGACGTTAGAATGGACATTCGCAAAGCGTTTATTCAGTATTTAAAAACTAAAAAATAGTCGTAACGCGACCTTAAAGTCGCGCCATATTAAAAGTCGAACGTTGTAAAATAACGTTCGACTTTTGTTTTTAGGGACCCCTCAGTATTTTTGCTTTTTTTATCAATAATTTTGGGTTTTAATTCAGAATTTCAAATCAAAAAATGACTCATGCTTAATTACAACGGCAGTATTTTTCTCGATAATGAACCTATTTTAAATGCGTCAAATCGCTCATTCAAGTACGGTGACGGACTTTTTGAAACGATGCGCGCCGTCAACGGAAAAGTGCCTCTATTTGGCTATCATTTCGACCGATTACTGAGGGGTATGAAAGCCTTGAAAATAAATACGCCCGCCTATTTTAACGTGCATTATTTGAAAAATGAAGTGTCTAAAACCTTGGATAAAATGCCATCTGCACGGGTGCGTTTGACCGTTTGGCGTGAGTCGGGTGGGGGATATACGCCAACAAATTTCAATCCTGATTTTTTGATTGAATCTGTTTCACTGCCTGATAAGACGTTTGTTATCAATGATTTAGGTTTAGAAATGGGCATATATTCGGATTATAGGCTGCGCCAAACGCCCGTTTCTGCTTTCAAAACCGCCAATTCATTGCCTTATATTTTAGCGGGAATTTATACGCGAGAAAACAGTTTCGACGATGTTTTTCTGCTCGATACTGAGGGGTCTCTTGCGGAGGCTATTTCATCAAATATTTTTATTTTGAAAGATAAAAAGCTCTTTACGCCGCCCCTTTCGGTCGGTTGTGTGGGTGGTGTTATGCGCTTATTTACACTGCAATTGGCGCAAAAAATGGGTGTAGAAATAGAAGAGAAAAGACTGTCAATTAGTAATGTAGAATCCGCCGACGAAGTGTTTTTAACCAACGCTTTACAAGGTTTTAAATGGGTCGAAAAATTCAATAATTCTGAATTTAAAAACGATTTTATTAGTGAATTAAATGACTTTTTTTTGAAAGAATTAGTGAGTCTAAAATGAGTTTATTAATGAATTAAAAATAACCTGTTTCTGATGACTGAATTAATGAGTGAAAAATGATTTTTTAATGTATGATTTTGGAATTAAGGACCCCTCAGTATAAAGCTGTTTTTTTACGATATTGACTTAAAAAGCCAATTAAACATCCTTGTTTAATTGGCTTTTTAATTTCAAAAATCAAAATTGTATTTTAATCAACCGCACCCGCCGCCTATCTTCGCTCGGCACAATGAGTTCGTTTGCGCCCGTTTGAACGCCATCGTGGAAACGCAAATATAGGTCTTGTCCAGCCGTATTCATGACGCTGTGTCGCTCGTTTTCGCCACCGCTGTTGAGCGTGTATTCACTCACCGTTGTGGCGCGTTCGATTTCATCATTGAATAGAAAACGAAGCGTTGAAGGCGTTTTGACGAGGCAATAAGACGAGTAGCGTCCGTCGTCGTCTTGCGACATTTGTTTTTTATAAAATATTGATTTCCAATGATTTGTGCCGTCCGTGCCGATTGAAACGGCGAAAAAATTATCGTGATAATAGTCCATTGCCAGAGATAAAGCGTCATTCCGACCGACGTAACGACCGAGACCTTGCGTTGTTGCAATCCGTCTTTCTACGAACCTAACTTGCTCGAAAATCGCCAAAATGCCACCGTCGCGGCGGTGTACAATTTCTTGAATGGAGATGTCTGGTAAGCCTTTATTATCGGTCGTTTTTTTGCCCAAAATGGCCGACACAAAGGCGTCGTCGAAGGCTTGACTGTACAAAATAAAGCCTTCTCCGTCTATGTACTGAGGGGGTATGCTGAACGAAAAATAGCCTTGCGCTTTGCCGTAAGTTTTGGCAGAATAGACACCTGCACCCATTAATTTACGGTTAAAATTATCGAAACTGAATTTTATATTGACGGTCGAATAGTCCTTAAATGGCAAATTAATGATATTAGAAACACCCTTAGAATCAATGCGTTGCATCTTAAATCGGTGTTTTTCATTCCCAATTTTATTGTCTTCCTCTTGGATGAAAAAGGCTTCGGCGCGGTTCGTAAAAACGATTTGGCTAAATCGGTCGCTGTAACTCCAATCGGGTGTCTCGACGGTTTGTTCCCAAATCGGTTTCAATGAATCGAGACTAAACGCCAAAGCGCGCATTCTTCGCCCGTCGATGAGTTCATAAATCAGCGCGCATTTTTTATCTTCCGAAAATTTAAAATCCAAATTGGGTGTTAAGAAATTTTTTCCCCAATCAAAAATTGTGGTGGAATCAAGTAGTTTTACTTGCCCATCGTATTTATGAACTTTGATATACGTATGGTTTTTTTTGCGGAAATGATAGACCACGCTAAAATCCGTCCGATTGCCCACAACTTCGAGGACTTTCGACGACCTTCTGTTGTCGGGTTGTATCTCGCGCTCCCAAATTTTGTGCATTTTAGTGTCAAAAGCGCGCAGTTTTATTGCATCATCGTCGAGATGAAAAAATAGAATGCGGTCGTTGAATTTACCGATAATGCCGTAACCAGTTGCGGAACCCACGTTAATTTCATCGGATAATTCAACGTTTTGCCCAACTGCAAATAGACTGTTTAGCAATAAAAAAATAGAAATGAGCTTTTTCATGTTGACCAATTTTAGTAATTAATTCAGGGCGAAAATGAGAAAATTAATTCGGAATTGGTAATTAAAAATTTAGAACTAAAAATTTAGAATTGAAAATAAGACCCCTCAGTATTTTTTGTAAAAAAATAAAAAAAAGCCGCATTTGAGTCGTTCAAATGCGGCTTTTGGGCGTGTATTTTCTATTTTTAATTCATTTGGTCACGCGTATCAAACGTGAGTTTGTCGGGTGCCAACAGCCGAAAACGCGTCATGCCGTCTTCTCTTCTCCTTCATCCTCTTCTCCTTCTTCGTCGAAATAATAATCTTTGAAGCCGTCAATATCACGGCGTTCGCGTTTTGTCGGGCGTCCCGTGCCGCGGTCGCGCATTTCGGCACCCGTTTTTCCGACGAACCAATCTTGGTATTTATTGAGTTCTTCTTCGGGCGTCAAATCTTTGTAGCAATGAACGGCAATCGCCGCACCAACGCGTTTTTCAATCAAATCAATGACTTTGAACGTGAAATTGAACCCACCTTTTTTAACGACAATCGTGTTGCCCCGCATGATTAAAAAACTCGATTTAACCTGTATGTCGTTGACTTTTACTTTGCCCGATTTGATGGTATCGGCGGCGAGCGTGCGCGACTTAAAAATGCGGACACTCCAAAGCCACTTGTCTATTCTTACTTTTTCTGCCATT
>JAYUKJ010000958.1:0-2079 GCA_043764555.1 Saprospiraceae bacterium | reverse complement strand
ATATTATCGTGAAACCCACTGTTTCAACGAGACCACAATTAGCGACAATTTGGCTCAAGCCGAGAGTAGAATTAAGCAGTTGAACATTTCGATTAATGACCTCTCGCGGGTGTAAAATCTCCTTATTTAACCGCCCTAATCGTGTCAACGGCGAAGACTTTATTGCCATCGTTCAAAAAATATTTACCTTTAAAATAGCGAATATGGTAGTCCACATTTTCGGTTCTGCTCGTAAATTGGTCGGGATTGTACTTGACTTTCACGGGTTTTGTCAACGTTGAATCACCAATATTTGCGAAATTGACACCGCGACTTGACTGCGTAAACACGCGATTATTGACCACATTCACGTATTTTAATTCACTCGGCGAACCACGCCGCCACGTCAAACCATTGTCCCCAGAAATATGAAAATCGTAGGCACTGTAAGGCGAAGAATAGAGGGTTGTGCCAACGCCAAAGAAGTCTAAAGCCCAATGATTGAACACTTTTTTGACTTCGCCCGTCGGCGTCACGCGATAGCCGCCGTTCTGCGTAGCAACGTAAAAATTGCCGTTAACGAAGCGAATGGATTCCAATTTTTTAGACAATAAATCGGGCAGTTCAACGCGTTTGACGACCGCAATTCTCGAGAAATTAGTCGCTGGAAAATCCAATTGAACATCAACAATTATTGCAAAAACCTTATTGCTATTGACCGTTCCCACGAGCAATAATTTAGTGCCATCATCGCTAAAAACCCCCGGTTGCAGCGTTTGCTCATAAACGGCTTCGGGAACAAAAGTTTCGCGTTTTGCCGTATCAACGAGCGAAGAAGCAGCAATTTTTCTTATATTCTGCGCATTTCTGGCGATATTGAACTCAAAAACGGCGTCATTATTCGTATTTTGAGTCACGCGCACAAAGACATTATCGGACAAAATCGGCGCGCCAAAAAACGAGCGGTCGGTTGGCAGCAAGCGTTTTTCTTGCAAATTGAGTTTGTCATCTAATCTGAATAAAAAATTATTTGATAAAAAATACAGCTCAAAAGGCGTGGCGTGAATGCCCCGAATCGGTTGATTTGCGGAAACAACGGGAACGGCTTTCCACGGATATTGGTCTGGATTGTCGGCTGGCGAAATCTCTTTATCCGTAAGCGGGATGCAGGATGCAAAAGGGAGAATCAAGGCAAAAAACACTGCCAATCTTGAAAGTTTGCTCATCTCTTTTTTAATGATTACAAGTAAATTATTAATTATATTTATGTGACCGAATACGGCTATGTGTTAAATAAAAAACATCTATGTATTAGAATAATCTGCCGCAAAACTAAGGGAGTTAAGTCAAAAATGCCCGTTTTGAGCAATCAAAACGGGCATTTTAAAAAAAATACTGAAGGAAGGTTAGATTCCGAATTTTAATTTTAAATATTTGATGGACGCGGCGTAGGCTTCTTCCGTCGCTGTTTTATCGAAATTCGGGTTTGACGGATTCGCAAAACCGTGTTCGGCATCGTAGATTTTGTAGTCTAAAACCTTGCCTGCGGTCTCCATATTTTTTGCAAATTCTTCAACCACCGCTTTATTTATCCATTTTTCACGACCCGAAAAATAACCTTTAACGTCGGTCTGCAAGGTCTTCAATTTTTCGACATCTTTCACGGGCATTCCGTAATACATCAGGCAGCCAACCGCGCTTTTGCCCTCCACAATTGCCGATTTCAGAGACAATCCGCCGCCAAAACACCAGCCAACGGAAGCAAATTGCGCGCGTTTTCCCGCAAATTTGACCGCACCACGCATGATGCTTTCGAGGCGCACTTCTTTGGCTTCACCCATGAATTTGCCCGCATCTTCGCGTTTTGTCGCCACTTTTCCGTCGTACATATCGAGTGCCAAAACATTAACTTCGCCACCCAAATCGGTGTAAAATGCCTCGGCTTGCTTCTTCACATAGTCATTTAATCCCCACCATTCTTGATAGACAAGCAACCATTTTTTTGATTTCTTTTTCGCTTTAATCAAAAAACCACCCGCTTTTCCGGTCGAATCTTTAGTCGAAAAAGAGACCATTTCACCGCCTTCTTTCGAGACAAAT
>JAYUKJ010000957.1:0-6951 GCA_043764555.1 Saprospiraceae bacterium | reverse complement strand
TCAATTAATTATGTACGATTATTATATTATTCAATTATATTTGTCAGATAAATAAGATAAATAAAACCATAAAGTCTTTGAAAAGCAAAAACACATTTTACTTTTGCTAATAGAACAGTATTGTATTCACTACTTAACCTTTTTGTTCAAACCCACATCGAATTCATTATCACTGATTGCCCCAAATAAGTAACTTAAAAATACCAACAAATAACGCGCTTCCCATAACTATTAACAACGACATCGCATGATTTTAGAAAGAAAACAGCTATGGATCCTTTGGATTGGTCTGTGCTTGTTCCTCGCCGCATTCGGTTGGGACCACTATTTTTCGGGCGACCGAAACATTCAACGTTACAAATCAACGATTGAATCATCCCTGCATCGTCAAGAAATAGCAGCCGATAAAGTATTTCTCAAAGACAGTTTTCTTCAACGCCGCGTGGAAGAACACATCGACCGTGCCGCCGTGAAAACGGACATTCTAACGATGGATTCTTTGAAAGGATTGCCCTTTAATATCTGCATTTTTAGCCATACAGACGGCGAAAAAGACTCCTTGATTTATTGGACCAAAAACGATGCCCTTGCCCTACCCTCCGAGTTTGAGGATTCGTTGCCGATTGGCAAAACCCAAGCAAAACTCGTCGATATTAAGCAATCACAGTACGAATTGCGCTACCGAAAATACCTCGACCACAACGGAGACATCTACATTGTGGCGGCTTTGTTGCCCCTGAAAAAGAACTTCGCGCCTTTTGAAAGCAAGGAACTGAAAAGCAATTACGACGCTTCTTCTTACATTCCTTTGACGCTAAGTTTGACGAGCAGCGACCGCTACCCCAATAAATTAGCGACCTACGACAATACCATACTTGGTTCTTTTTTCGCAGACGACGACCGCGACCGCCTGCATGACATTGGCGTTTTACTCCTTTTGATAGGTGGCTTTTTCTTAATTGGTTTTTTTGGCGACCGCTTGGCAAAACAAATGCTCATTCAGAACGAATCGCCGATGCTCGGCATCTGTTTTTTCGTCGGCGCGCTCGTCATACTGAGGGGGTGCGTTTGGGTTGTCGAACAAAACGGCAGCGTACTATTGCCCACTTTGAATATCACCTTAACAACGAACGATGTTGTCTTGCCCGACGCGACTTTCATCCGTTCTTTGTCCTCTTTGGTCATTAATACGACGTTTTTCTTTTGGTTTTCCGTGTTTTTCAACAAAGAATTTCGCTTACCCAACTACTCAAAATCCTCGATTTGGATGCGTGGCATACTCGCTTTTGCGTGTTATGCGTTCGTTGCGATACTCAATATCCAGATGATTGGCATTTTCAGCGACATCATTTATCACATCGATAACTTGCTGCTTTTTGAGAATTTATCGAATTTTAATCCACAGAGTATTCTCGCACTTTTGGCTCTATCGGTCATGCAATTGTCGATTTTCCTCGTTAGCCACCGCCTTGTCAAGTCGGCAAACGAGTTAGAATTAACGAATTTTCAACACTTTTTGGCCGTCGATGCTGCCATTACAATTGGCGCAACTTTGTTCCATCTGTACAAATTTTCGGAAAGTTTACCCACTTATATGTACGTGGTTGTTTTGTTCATTTACATCGGCATTTTCGTTCAATACATCCGCATGACCAAGCCTGGACTCATGTGGTTGATTCAATGGATATTGGCTTTTTCAACCATTCAAGCCTTCTTTATTTCTCAATTCAACGAGAAAAAAGAATTGAACAATCTGCAAGGGTACGCCTCCACGCTTGCCAATGACCACGACTATGTGGCAGAAAGAAAGTTGAAAATACTCGTAGATGGCGTCGCAAAAGACCCCATTTTACGCTCAAAAACGTCATTATTGCTCGGGCCAACCGACTCTCAACGCATTTCTCTGCGGATTAGAGAAGTCTTTGAAAGCGACGCTTATTTGAGCAATCATTACGCTTTAAAAACATTTAGTTCCAAAAGAACGAGTGAAATTGTCGATAGTCGGGACAGTTTAGACCGTCAAAAATTCGGTCTGCATTTCGACAAAGCCTTGGTCGTTTCGCCCGATTCACGGGTCCGTCTATGGGTCGATAAAGACGGCAATCCTGCCTACTTATCGCTCATGCAATTGCCGTTTTTGCCCGACAATCCGTTGGAAGTTGGCGTCCAAATGACGCGTTTAGACATGACGTCAAGCCGCGTTTTTACGGAAATCTTGGCCGAAAATCACTATAAAAAATTACTTAATCTCAACGAATACAGCTACGCTATCTACCAACCCGACGGCGATTTGCGCGAGCGCAACCAGAAAGGAATGTACGGCAATGCCGTTAACCTTGAAGAAACACCCGAGCGCGGCGATTATACCAAAGAGGTCATTAAGGACGATAATTACATGGAATTGTACTATCGCGGGCAAAATGATGTCGTTGTGGTGATTGGTAAATTCATCCCAATCGCCTCACAATTCTTCAATTTATGGATTTTATTCTTCGTCGTGACCATCGGCGTCTTGCTCATTTTGACAGCTGCCAACCATCTTTTGATGTTTTTGCCCGATGCCTTGAGTTTGTCGTTTGTCGTATCATTCGATACGTCACTGCGTAATCGCTTGTTTATACCCGTTTTAGGTATGCTCATGTTTTCATATATTGCAATTTTTGGATTTACCTTCAATTATTTCAAAAAATTGGACAACAAATATTACAACGCCGATTTTGAAAACAAAAGCAATACCATCAGCAATGACCTTGAAAAAGATTTTCGCGATATGCTCTCTTCGGGAACCGCTTTGATGGACGACCCGAAAGAAGTGAGCAAAAAACTCACGCGACAATCCGAACAAAATCAAACGGCAATTCACTATTTTGACAAAAAAGGCGACCTCTTTGCCACCACCGAAGAGAATATTTTTGACCACGGTTTTCTCGCGCGCCGCATGAATCCGACGGCGTTTATGAAGCTGCGGGCCAACGAAGACCGCGTGTATGTGACGGACGAAAAAATTGGCGATTTTAAATACCGCACCAAGTATCAAAGCGTCCGCGACACGCTCGGGCAACTGATTGGCTTTCTCGAATTGCCGTTTTATTCCCGCGACCGCCGCATTCGGACGGGGACGATTGACTTGTCGGGTTACGTCGGCGTTATTCTGATTTTGTTGCTCCTGATTTGCATTTCGTTGGTCTATATTTGGACCTCGCGCAACATCAGTCCGATTCAGGAAGTTGCTCAAAAATTGCGGCAATTTAGGCTCGGTAATAAGACCAAAAACGAGTTGATTACGACGTGGCGGCGGCAGGACGAAATCGGCGAATTGATTGCGGCGTACAACGCTAAAGTCGAAGAGTTGGAAGAAACCGTCGTCCGTTTGGCAGAAGCTGAACGGGAATCTGCGTGGCGAGATATGGCGCGTCAAGTGGCGCACGAAATTCGTAATCCATTGACCCCCATGAAGTTAGTCGTTCAACACGTTGAAATGTTGCGCGCCCAAAATGACCCTAATTTGGAAAAATACGCCGTCCGTTCACACAAGGTTTTGTTGGAACAAATTGGCAATTTGGAACGCATTGTTGATGAGTTCCACAACTTCGCACGGATGCCACAGAAGGCGCACAATGAGCAGTTTTCGCTCAACGATTTGGTTCAAAATGTGGCAGATTTATTCGCTCAAAAGACCGATGAAAACGCCCACGTTGACGTGTCCTTGATTTTACCAAACGAACGTTTTATGGTCTATGCCGACCGCATTTTGTTGACGGGTGCCTTCAACAATTTGGTTAGAAACGCCATTCAAGCCATCCCGAAGGACTACAAAGGCGCGATTAGAATTAAATTATATCGAGAAGAAAACGTTGCCATCGTGCGGATTTCAGACAACGGAACGGGCATCCCGATGGACATTCAAGACAAGATTTTTAGTCCGAATTTTACGACAAAACCTTACGGCAACGGCATCGGTTTGTTGATTACGAAGAACATTATTCAGTCCGTCAACGGCAAAATTTATTTTGAAACGGTCGAAAATATGGGAACCGATTTCTTCATCGAATTGGGCATCGAAAACATTGAACCGATTGGCAAATTGCCGCCGCCAATGACGCCCTCCATGTTTGGATAATGGGAAATTGTTCCCCGATTGGGCAGGTTAACGCGGATTATACAGGTTTATGCAGGTCTATACGATGCTTTAATCCGTGTTAATCTGCGCAATACGTGGACAAATAGTTGTAAGGCGTCATTTTTTAATGAACTCGGCGTAAGAAAAAAAACCCTCAGTATAAAAGCCATTTTTTGTTCAATTTTGAGCAAAATATGGCTTTTATACTGAGGGGTCCTTTTTTTTAAAAAAATTCATTTTCAAAAAAAATAGCCAATACAATTCCGAAGAACCCTATTGGCTTTATAAGTTGAGGTGTAAAGTTTGTAAAGGAAAAATCTAAAAAAAAAGTTGTGTTTATATGTCGGAAGCGGATTTTAAATTCTTTTTGACAATGCAAAGTTATAAATATAAAACTGTACATATTATTGACTCAGGTTAGGAAATTTTAATTTAATGAATAATCGTTCAACCGTTTTCTAATCCGCGACAAAGATTCAGGCGCAATGCCGATATAACTGGCGATGTAGTGCTGCGGAATACTTTGAACAATTTTCGGATAGGTTTTCGTGAATTCTACATAGCGTTTTTCGGGTGAATATTTGAGTTTTTGGATGTTTTGCGCCTGTAAATAGTCGAGATTTCGCAACAATTGGCACGTAAAAAAACTTGCCCATTCCATATTTGATTTGCGCAGTTGCCTTAAATAGGTCGCCGAAAACGCAATTATTTGAGCATCTTCTATCACTTCAAGAAAATAATCGGACGGTTTTTGTAACAAACAATTTGAGAAAAGTCCCGCCCACGCCAATCCGTTAGCATCATAAAAACAGTGCGTCCAATCTTTCGTCTCCTCGTCATGCACGCCCGCTCGCAGGACGCCGCTTTGAACAAAATAAATGTGGTCGCATACGTCTCCTTCTTTAACCAAAATAGTGCGTTTCTTGGCGCTAAAAGTCTCCGAATTTGCCATTAATTCGGCAATTTGTCCGTCGTTCAATCGTTGTTTCTTTAGAAAATCAATCATATTGGGTATTGTGTTAATTAAGCACTTTTACTGAATCAAAGCACAAAGATAGTGTCCGCAGATGTGCAGAATCGTTGATTTTAATCAGAAAAAAGCGGTAATAAGGTTGACTAATTCGAGATAGCTGAGTCCTTTATCCTGCAAAAAAGCAATGTTAGAATACAATTATCTTGACTTAAATCAAGGAAACACGCACACTACTCATTACTAACCCGTTTGCGAATGCGGGAAAGGGTTTCGGGCGTGATGCCGAGATACGTTGCGATGTAACGAAGTGGTATGGTGTGGATTAAATCTGGATTTTCGGCTTGAAACACCAAATAACGTTCTTCGGGCGTTTCCCGCAACATACTGATTTCTCTTTCTTCCCAACGAATGAAAAGATTGTCGGTGCAGTATCTAAAAAAGCGGTAAAAACGAAAATCAGCGACAAGTTTATCGTGAATATACGTATAATGCCATGCCCAAACTTCGCTGTCAACGACGGCTTCTAAGAAATGGTTGGACGGTTTTTGGAACTTAAAACTCGAAAAAGACGCGACAAAGTCTTGCGTTTTAGCGTAAAAAAACGCTTTTGAGTAGTCATTCCCTTCGGAATCCTTCACGTAGGAACGAATCACGCCTCTTTTAACCATATAAAGATAGCGATTGATTTGTTTTTCTTCCAGTAAATGCTGCTTTTTGGCAAATTTAACGAGCTGGGCATTTGCCCAAAAACTGTCTATTTCAGCATCCGTCAAATCAAATTTTTTCATTATTTCATTCATGTGTATCTATTTTTTATCGGGGGTTTTTAAGTCTTTTTTTGCAGCAATGCGGTTTCTAATTCTCGACAAAGCCTCAGGAGACACGCCGATGTAGCTCGCAATATAGTGTTGAGGAACGCGGGAAGCGAGTTCGGGTGCGGCTTTCAAAAAAGTTAAATAACTTTCTTCGGGCGTGTAAGTGTATTGTCGCAACTCTTTGTATTCTGTCCAATAAAATATTATCTCTAATTCTTTTTTGAAAAATTTAAGCCATTTCACGTTGGATTCTTGCAACTGTTGAATGTAGGTAAAATGCCATGACAAGACTTCACCGTCTTCAAGCGCTTCCACAAAACTGTAAGCGGGACGCTGTGTCGCGAAGCTGCCGTAAGCAACGGCGTAAGGCAAGGTGTCGGCTGTGAAAAAATTGCGGGTGTGTTCGTTGCCTTTGTTGTCCGTAAAACCCGAACGAAACACACCTTTGGTTACCCAATAAAAAAAGCGCGGCGTCTCGCCTTCCTTGTGCAAAAGCGTTTTTTTAGAGCATTTCATTACCAGTCCATTGGAAATAAAGTCGGCTATTTCTTCGGGTGTAAGATCGTATTTGGCTAATAGTTCTTCCATTTAAAATTTGCTGAAACAGTGAATTTGAAACCCAAAAATAAACATTTTTCGACAATCTACCAGTAAATACTTGATTTATATCAATAAAATCAAAAAAAACACTTGACCATAATCAATGGATTTAATAATTAATTAATATCAAAAAAGATTTTAAAACACTTTTGACGCTAAAAAACGCTAAAAAACGCTAAAAAACGCTAAAATACTGAGGGGTCCTTTTTTTACATCAATGCCAACAAAATCGCCCACAAATCTTCCAGCGGTATGACCTCTATTTTATAATCTTGAGCCGCCAAATTGAGCGGAACGGTGGTCAAATCGCGCAACATCAGCCGTGTTCGCGCTTCAATACCGAGTCGTTTGTAATGCCCTTTTGGCAACTCTTGCAACATTTTTATAAAGCAATGACTGCGATACGTAGCATCCGTTTTACGAATATGTCGGCGCCAATATTT
>JAYUKJ010000956.1:0-6955 GCA_043764555.1 Saprospiraceae bacterium | reverse complement strand
AACTTCGCCAATTTCTTTCACAACGTCAATCAAAGCGCGAATGCCGGGTGCGAAAATACCGTCGTCATTAACGACCAAAATCAATGGTTTTTTCATGTTGATAAAATATTTAATGTTAAAACAAGGGCCAATAAAGAGAGAATTTCTTTTTAATTCCAAACAGTTGCAAAATTAAAAACGTGAAACAGCGTTTTAGTTCATAAAGTTATCTCCGACTTGGTTATTTACGAAAACAGATTTGATGGCTTTTAAAAAGTTGTCAAATCTAAACGCCCCATAAGCGTTCAATTATAGCCACAATTATCTAAATTTGCCCCGTTACCGATTTGCGAATTAAAAATTAAAAATTAGAAATTAAGTTCTACAACAGCCAACTATTTAACTACCAGCGTGTTACGCACTTTTGAAATCCTTTATTCTTAATTTTTAATTCGACAAAGCATACTCATTTCTTGACCATTCAATTCTGATATGAAACGACTTTTTATCCTCGCTTGCGTTTTGTTATTGCAAGTTGCCAACACATTGAGCGCGCAATGCAACCGCCCTGCACCATCCGACAATCCCTGCAATGCGCCCACTTTTTGCAATACTGCGCAATTAGACGCCTTCTGCTCGGCAGTCCCAACGCCTAACACGACCAAAGTGTTTATCAAACCCAACGGTTTTTGCGGTTCTTTGGAAAGCCCAAGTTGGTTCAAATTTGTTGCCGAAACACCGACTTTGCAGCTCCGCTTTGCGGCGACTGCTTGCACAGGCAACGGCGTTCAGGCGCTCATTTTATCGACCACTAATTGCAGCGATTCAGCGGCTTACACGCCCGTTGCCGATTGCTTGGTGGCGGTCAATAAACCCGTTGATACTTTACGCGCTACGGGTTTAGTGGCGGGACAAACGTACTACCTTTTGGTGGACGGCTTCGGTGGCAACCAATGTCCTTACACGATAGACGTCATAGGCGGCACAACCATTCAAGCCACGTCCACAACTTTGACACCCCCCTCAGTAATTTTCGGTCCAACGTCCGTTTGCGCGGGTGCGACGGACATCGTTTTTAGCGTGCCGAAAGCGGCGGGCATCACCAATTATCGTTTTATCGTAACGGATGCCGCAACGAACGCTGTCCTCTTCGATGGCACTGCGGCGCGGACGGATAGTTTTTATTCAGTTCCAGCCTTTCCTGCCATCGCGGCGGCGCGGGTTTGCGTGAGTTATGTCAATGATTGCGGTGTAAGCGTGGCAACTTGCAGCACCGTAACGATTGGCGGAACGCTTGAAATCATTTCGCCAACTGTTTACCTTTGCTTTGGAAACACTTATGATTATCCAGGTGGACAAACCATCACAAATAATAATTTATCCTCTTCTGACCTTGACCAAGATATTTCTTACAATAAACCAGGTCAAAACGGTGCGTGTGATACCGTTTTTAAAGTAAAAATTATTAGCTACGCTTATCCTGAAGCCACGCGCGTTTTGTTGTTAAAACCTGCTGAGTCAATTGCCGTTTGCAACACAACGATTACGGGAAATGTGGCTTGTTTGCAAACTTCAAGAACTGTGACTTGCGCGGGTGCTGCCGCTAATGGCTGCGATTCTACCGTGAATTTGGTTGTTCTCAATGCCAAACAAACTTCCATTATCAGTCCGACAAATCCCGCTTTGAATTGTAATTCAGCGTCATTAACGGTCGCGCATTCAGACATTTGCACTGGAACCACGCGACACACCAATACTTATCAATGGTTTTATCAAGCTGTTGCAAACGGACCCCTCAGCAATTTGAACAATCGGACGGCAACGCAGCTCGCCGCAACGGCTGGCACGTACTTCTTGGTTGTAAGAGATTCCGTGGCGTCCATCGCAGCGGGTTTTCCTGGGTTCCGCATCATCATTGACACCATCCGAAGCACCGTCACGGGCAACGGTTCAACGGGTGCGTTGACAACGCCTTCGCTCATCAACGGACGCACCGACACGACGGTTTGTCAAGGCGCAACTGCTACTTTTAAGATTAATAAAGTGCTAAACGCAACGAGCTACACGTGGCGTTTTGGACGGAACGGCGGCACTATCATTGGCGCAGCAACCGATACGTCGGTTGTCGTTCAGTGGGCGGGGAATACGTCGGGCGATACACTTTTTGTGAGCGCAAGAGACGCTTGTGGCGCGAGTCCCGAGCAGAAAATTGCCGTATTGGTTAGAAATTTTGCTAATTTAGACGCGGGTCCAAACCGCATTGTTTGCACGCTTCAAACCGCCCTCGCGGGTGCAAGCAGCGGCGCAGGTACGGGCAAATGGACAACTATATCCGCAACGGGCGCCATCTTCGCCGACGATACGTCGCCAACGACCGACGTCACGGCACCTAATGCGGGCGTCTATCAATTCGTTTGGACGGAGACTTTAAACACCTGTTCCAAATCCGACACCGTTGATATTACCTTTGGCACACCCCCTCAGTACACGAGCTTCAAAGACAGTTGCAACGTCGCAAGAACCAATTTCTTCGTGAAATTCAACGTTCTCGGTGGCACGGCACCTTTCACTGTTATCAACGCTGCGAATATGGCGTCTGTTGGAGCGGTCAGCGCAGCGCGCGCTTTTGTGTCCAATCCTTTGCCCGTGGGCGTTTACAATTTGCAAATAAAAGATGCCAACAACTGCCTTTCTACACCTATTCCCGCGGCGCAAACGTGTACGGCGTGCTTTACAAAATCGGGAGCCATTGACACCACCACGGCATTGTCCATCTGCGAAGGCGATTTGGCGCGCGCAACTTATAACGCTGGCTACATTTCGGACGGCAACGATACGTTACAGTTCGTTTTGCACACGGGCAATCCTCGAACGGGCATTGTTCAACGAAGCTACGGCACCGTCTTTGGCTTTACAGCGGGCATGACTTACGAAACGCGCTACTTCATTTCCGCCATTGCGGGAGACGACAGCAGCCGACAAGTCAAACTGCTCGACGCGTGTTTTAGCGCGAGTGCGGGCGTGGCGGTCGTTTTTCATAAGAAGCCAACCGCGACTTTTGCGGCAGATGCGACCAGCCTTTGCGTCGGCGACTGTACCAATTTACGCTATACTTTTACGGGAAATAAGCCATTCATGGTGACAACGCGGATAACGGAAATCATCGGTCGCGACACAACCGTCTCGGACAAACCCGCGGCTTACGTGTTGCCGATTTGTCCGACCGTTAATACGACCTATCGTTTGGTTTCGGTTTCCGATTCATTTGGTTGCTCGACAATTGGTTTGACGCAACAGATAATCGTCCGAACAACCGTTCCAGTGGAAGCAGGAACGCCAAGACCCCCCCTCAGTATTTGCTCGGGAATCGACACGTCGGTTAACCTTTTAACGCAATTAATCAACACTTTGCAAGGCGGTACGTGGACGGAGACATCCGTTGTTCGGTCAACGGGAACGGCTTTTTCGGCGGCTGGCGGTTCGTTCAGGTCGCGCGGTCAAATAGCGGGAACGTATCGTTTTTCTTACGTTGTTCGGCAAGTTGTTGGCTCGCCTTGTCCTGCCGATACGGCAAACGTCACGCTTATTTTATTGCCCGCGCCGATTGCCAATGCGGGACCAAATGACACCATTAATTGCATCAAAACGTCGATTGATTTGGGCGGTGCCAACACGTCTTTTGGAACGGGTATTTCTTACAAATGGACGGGCGGCAACGCGGGCGGTAATGCGTCAAGAATCTCGGTTTCGGAGCCAGGCACGTACATTTTAACGGTCAACTCGCCGACTTGCGCATCGCGGGACACCGTTGTGATTTTCATTGACACGACGTCGCCCCGCGCCATTATCAGCCCGATTGCGGTTAACACTTTAACGTGTAGATTAGACACGATTCGATTGAACGGTGCGACTTCGACGCCGATTGGTCGGATTGCTTATGAATGGTCGCGTGGAAATGACATAGTGGATGATAATCCGATTACGCAAGTGACGAAAGGCGATTTATACAGATTGAAAGTGACCAATCGGATAAACGGTTGCAGCGCAACGGACACGGCTCGGGTGAATGAAAACCGACAATTGCCAAAAATCTTGATTAAAAAGCCGTCAACGGTCAATTGTAAAGACAGCATTGTGACGATTGACGCGTCGAATTCGTCGTCTGGCGCGGCGTTCACTTTCAGGTGGAAAGGTCAATTTGGTGGAAAGTTTTTTAGCGATTCAACGACTTTGCAGCCTAAGTCTAAGTCGGCGGGTCAATATCAATTGGTCATTACGAACACGTTGAACAATTGTGTGGATTCCGATTTTGTTTTTATCAACGTTGATACACTGCGTCCGCAAGCCATTGCGCGTGCTTTAGATACCCTCGATTGCAGCAATCCGACCGTGAATTTGAACGGTCGCGGATCGACGCTCATCACGCTATCGGGTGTCGTCATGACCTTCTCGTGGGTTGCGCGGCCAGGCAATTTGACATCGGGTGAAACAACTTTAAACGCCACGGCTGATGAGCCGGGTGTGTATATTTTGACCGTTCAGAATCCTAAAAACTTCTGTACCGATAGCGACACAGCTTTGGTGGTTAGGAATACGGGACGACCGAATAACGTTAATATTACCATTAAACAGCCCTCGTGTTACGGAGAATGCGACGCTAATTTCAAGATAGATACAGTTATTGGCGGTACGAAGCCTTATTTGTATTCAACGGATGGCAAGGTATTTACGACGCGCAATTTGTTTCAAAACCAATGCGCAGGGACTTATAAACTCTACGTTCAAGACGCGGGCGGTTGCCAAATTGATACCACGTTTTCCATCAATCAAGACCGTCAATTGTCGGTATCGTTGGGCGCTGATACCTTGTTGAAATTGGGCGATAGTTTGTTGTTACGGGTTCAAAGCAACGTCGATTCCATTAAAAACATCGTGTGGACGCCCGTCGCCGACACGTCAAAATGTCCCAAAGGCGGTTTTTGTACCCAGCAAATTGTCCGTCCCATCGTGAGTACGGTTTACAAAGCAGCGGTGACGAACAAAGCGGGTTGCGTGGCAACGGGAACAATTCGCGTGTCGATTGACAAAAAACGCCCGATTTTTGTTCCGAACATCTTTTCGCCAACGTCGGGTGGTCCCAATGCTGTTCTGATGATTTACGGCAGCAACGTGGTGAAGATTATCAAGCGGTTCCAAATTTACGACCGTTGGGGCGGTGGCGTCTTCATGCAGCAAAACTTCCAAACCGACAATCCTGCCTTCGGTTGGGACGGTCGTTTGCGCGGAACCGAAGCCTTGCCCGACGTCTATGTCTATTTCATCGAAGTTGAATATTTGGATAAAACCACCGAAATTCTGCAAGGTGATTTCACGTTGATTCGATAAGATTGGGCAGTTTTCAAAAAGTTCGCCCAGTTTAACTTTAGCATAGAAAAAGCCTTACAAACGCGCGTTTGTAAGGCTTTTTTTTATGCTAAAAGCTAAATTTTAGGCTGATATACTGAGGGGTCCTATTTTTTGTCCTGAGTGTTAAAGCGGTCTGGAAATACGGACAAGCTGTAGAATAAGCGCGTGGTTTTAAATAAAACAAAGATTTTGGACGCATTTTGTCGGCGTCTTAACTCGATAATTTATATTTGCGGACTACTCTAATATTATACAGACACACTTTGAACAAGGTATGAATCCAAAAGAAAAAATACAACTCTTGGTGAGTGAGGCAAAGCTCAAAGAAGCCTTACGGTTGTTTGCTGAATCCCTTTCAGCAGACGATAGCGTGTCTCGCAACGATATAACGCAACTCAATCAGCAATTATCGGCTCTGAATCTGAAAGTTCAAAAAGGTACTATATCAGAAGGAGATGAGATTGTAGAATTGAATAAGATGTCTGAAAGTATTCTTTCCCTTCTTGGGGACTGGCAATCCAACGATAGTGTCAACGATTTAGACAAAACTATTCACGCTTTACCGATTGATAAAGACGCTGAATTGGGCGTTATGCAAATGGTCAATTGCGACCGCAAAACGCCGATTCGCCAATTCAAACGCACGTTTGAAGAAAAGAAAGAAGCCAAACAACCTTTCCAATTTTATTTCCTCAGTGGTTGCCCATCCGAAATGCCGCACAGCTTGGCGTCGCGCATTGCCTACGAAATCATGGATGCTGAATCCCTTGAATTGGACAAATCCGTTCATTTTCCCTACGAAGAAGACACGTTTCGACGCATCAAGATTCAGCCTTTACCTTTCGTCGAAGCCGATGTATCAGCAAGTCGTAAGAAATTTAAAGCCTATATTCAAGACCGTTTTAAACTCTCGAATACGCAAAGCGTTGAGGCATTTATTGAAACGGGTGTTCCTAAAATTCCGTACTCGCACGTGCTGACCGTTTTTCGGATTACGGAAGACAAATGGCATGATGATGAAGGCGAAGTTGCGGCGTATTTGCAATGGATTGTTGATACCTTCAAAAAAGCGCATCCCGATTTGCCGACGTTTATTTTCCTTTTTGTGGTCAATATCAAGGATTTACACGACGAAACAAGGGTAAAACAGCCACAACGCCAAATTGTGGAAAACTTAGAAGCCTTTTGCCAAAAGAACGAAACGGCGATTTTTCGAGAATTAACGCCCGTCAAACACCTTGATATTGAATCATGGTTAATGAATCTCGGCGTGGATAATCCGAACGATACGCTGCCGTTGATGGCCGCTTTGAGTCAATCCCTCGCGCCCGTTGACCGTTTGACGATAAACGAAGAAGCGCGTTTTCACATGAAAGATGTTGAGCCGATTCAAGAAAATGTGGTGCGGTATTTTAGAAATAAGAAGTAAAAAAAAGAGACCGTGAAGCAAGGGCGACCGTGAAGCAAGGGCGACCGTGAAGCAAGGGCGACCGTGAAGAAAGGGCGACCGTGAAGCAAGGGCGACCGTGAAGCAAGGGCGACCGTGAAGCAAGGGCGACCGTGAAGGTCG
>JAYUKJ010000955.1:0-2085 GCA_043764555.1 Saprospiraceae bacterium | reverse complement strand
CTGGAATTTGAAATCTGGAATTTGAAATCTGGAATTTGAAATCTGGAATTTGAAATCTGGAATTTGAAATCTGGAATTTGAAATCTGGAATTTTTTGTAACATAATATGAAGTTTAACTTCCACTCATTTTCTAATCGTAGAGCAATCTTAATTTAAAGGCATGAAAAAACTGCTTATTCTCGCAACCATTTGGTTATCAATTTCTTACACTGCTTCTGCTGCCGTTGAAGTGAGTGTTTCTCACGCTTGTTTCAAGGGCGAAAAAGAGAATTACATTGAATTTAATTTGTACATCGTTGGTCAATCCGTCAAGTGGTTGCAGGTCGATACGACGGATTCTCAGGCGCACGTTGAAGTGAGCGTTTTGTTCAAACAGAAAGATAAAATCGTTCAGTTTGATAAATATGCCATCAAAAGTCCCAAATCGCTTGACCCCATTAACTTCGTGGATGTCAAACGTTATGGCTTAAAAAATGGCTTATATGACATCGAAGTGCAATTTAAAGACCTCAACAAAGCGGCCAATGAAGCCACTTACAAGTCCAATATTATCGTGGATTACGATAATATCAACCTCCGTCAAAGCGATATTCAATTGCTCAGTTTTTTTGAAAGCGACAGTTTGAACAAACGCGTTGGCTCAAAAAACGGCGTATTTATGGAGGCATTACCCTTCGCATTTTACGACCGAAATTTGACGAATTTGAGTTTCTACAACGAAATTTATAATTCAGACCAGAACATTCCAGAAGATTTTTTGGTCTCTTTCACGGTCATAAAAGCCTTCGGTTCGCCGAACGAAAAACCCGCGTTTGTGGCGCATCGACGTAAAAAACCCGAGCCAATAATTACGAATTTATTGACATTTGACATCACGCAATTAGAGTCGGGCAACTACCGATTTATCGTAACAATTCGCAACAAAAACAACGACCTTTTGAGTGAAAAAGAGACGTTTTTTCAACGCAGCAATCCCGCTTTCAACGCCCTTGACACCTTGTCGGCAACGTCTTTGAGCAGCGAATTTGTTGGACCAATGTCCGAAAAAGACTTGCGTTATTCCGTTCGCGCCATCATGATGCAGCTCGCGGATGAAGAAATTCCGATTGTGAGTGATATGTTAAAAAGACAAGATACATCGGCTCAAAAGCTGTTTTTATTCAAATATTGGGCGAAAAAAAGCGCCATTATGCCTGAACAAAAGCACGACGAGTACATGATGACCGCAAAAACGGTGGACAGAACCTACGGCAACGGCATGGGTTTTGGCTTCGACACCGACCGCGGTCGCATCTTTTTGAAATACGGACGACCAACGGATGTGATAACGGTGGAGAACGAAACGGGCGCGCCACCTTACGAAATTTGGGTATATGACAGAATCGACAAAAACCAACAAACGAATGTAAAATTTATATTCTATAATCCCTCGCTTGTTGTCAATGGTTATCGCCTTTTGCACTCAACTTGTCGGGGTGAAATTCAGAATCCACGTTGGAAATCGGACTTGTACAGAAACGCACCCGCGAACCAGCAAAACGGCAGTTATATCGACGGCACAGGCAATGTAAACCGTGATTTTAACCGCCGTGCAGAACAATTATTCAATGACAATTAATGCGTATGTCTCTACCTCAAATATCCATCGTTGCGCCGCTTTTCAACGAAAGTGAAACGCTGCCACAACTCGTCGAACGGTTGAATAAATTGATGGACAGCGACGCGTCAAAAAACATCGAAGTCGTTTTGATTAACGACGGCAGCCGCGACAATACGGCTGAATTAATGCAGCAACTTGCCCTCGCCGACCCGCGTTACCACGGCGTTTTTTTGGCGCGCAACTACGGACATCAAATCGCTTTGTCGGCGGGACTTTCCAAAGCGCGCGGTACTGAGGGGGTTATGGTGATTGACGGCGATTTGCAAGACCCGCCCGAATTGTTGCCCGATTTTTACACAAAATACCGCGAAGGTTACGATGTTGTTTACGCAATTCGTCAAAAACGGAAGGAAAATATTTTCAAAAAAACGGCTTACAACTTGTTTTATCGCCTTCTGAAATCCATTTCTTACATCGACATTCC
>JAYUKJ010000954.1:0-2085 GCA_043764555.1 Saprospiraceae bacterium | reverse complement strand
GTGCCAATCTTTTTGGGGCTGATACAGCCGCGCGATTTTCCGTTGCCGCTCTGAAAAGTTGGGCAACTTACGCGCCTAATTTCGCCGAATTTGCGCGAATCGTTGGTTTGGAAGGCGCTTACGACTTGCCGACAGATACGATTAAAGTGAGTCGCTTGGCGCAAAAACTCGCCGACATGAACGCCGAAGCGCGCCGACAGCATCCCGCTTGGTTGGCGTTTTCGGTCTATAATCGGGTGACGGAAAAGCTCAAAACGGAGGCTTTGGAAGATTTTCGCATTGATTTTGAGGATGGTTTTGGCAACCGCTCGGACGAAGAAGAAGACGCAACGGCCGCGCAAGCCGCCTTGGAAGTGGCAAAAGGCATGGCGCAAAACAGCTTGCCGCCTTTCATCGGCATTCGGATAAAACCGTTTAACGAAGATACGAAGTTGCGCGGCATTCGGACGCTTGACATTTTTTTGACGACGCTTTTGACGGCAACGAAGGGCAAACTGCCCGATAATTTTATCGTCATGTTGCCTAAAGTTGTGCTGGTCGAGCAGATAAAAGCCTTGGTGCGGCTGTTTGAATTGATGGAAAACGCGTTCAATTTGTCGCCCAAAACCTTGAAAATGGAGACGATGGTCGAGCAAACGCAAACGATAATGGACGCCGACGGACGCAACCCGTTGCTGTCGTTTATTCGGGCGAGCGAAGGGCGTTGCATCGCCGCGCATTTTGGCACGTATGATTATACGGCGAGCGCGGGGATTACGGCAAAATATCAAACAATGGGGCATTTGGTCTGCGATTTTGCGCACCAAATGACGAAAGTCGCCTTGGGTTCGACGGGCATTATGTTGTCCGACGGCGCAACAAATGTGATGCCCGTGGCGCCACATCGCGGCGTGGATTTGACCTTGAAACAGCGCGAAGCGAACGCCGCAACGGTGCATAAAGCGTGGAAAACGGGCTTTGACCACACGACGCATTCGCTCGTCAACGGACTCTATCAAGGTTGGGATTTGCATCCCGCGCAGTTGCCGATGCGGTACGCGGCGGTTTATACGTTCTTTTTGGACAGCTACGAAGACGCGGCGGTTCGGCTCCAACATTTTGTTGAGAAAGCGGCGCGCGCCACGTTATCGGGCGATATTTTCGACGACGCCGCAACGGGTCAAGGCTTGCTCAATTATTTCCTGCGCGCGCTGAATTGTGGCGCTATTTCGGAAGCCGAAGCGACGGTAACGGGTTTGAGCGTGGCGGAAATTAGGTCGCGCTCGTTTTTGAAGATTTTGGAGAATCGGCGGGATAAATAATTGAATTTAGGACCCCTCAGTATAAACGCCTAAAAACGTCGAAAATGACCTTTTTTGTAATCAAAGAGTGCCTTTCATCCGCAAGATGAAAGGCACTGTAATAAAGGCGTTATCATAAAGTTGAACATCGACGTCCCTTTTTTGCTCAACTTCCGTTAGAAATTGTCTGACTCTCGTTAGAATTTGTCCAACTTCCATTAGAATTTGTCCAACTCCCATTAGAATTTGCTCAACTCCCGTTAGAATTCGTCCAACTCCCATTAGAATTTGCTGAACGCTCGGTAGAATTCGTTCAACTCTTGGTAGAATTCGTTCAACTCTTGGTAGAATTTTAAATAAACGTCAGTAAGATTGAAAACTTCGCCGCCGTTTTGGTAAAAAGAAGACCCCCTCAGTATAGACGCTGTTTTTTCACGGAAAACGGCGCTCATACATAAGGAACATGAAATAAATAAAAGCGTGATTTCCTTTTTAACACATAGGCACATAGGACACATAGGACACATAGATTTTATACATAAAACGCTTTAAGACATATCTTTAAAGAGAAAAACTATGTGCCTATGTGTTAAGAAAAAAATGTGCTTTTATTTAATTCGCGTTCCTAAGGGTCCTCTTTTTTGTTAAAGTGGACTTCTTTTAATTGATAGGATTAAGGAAATTGAGATAATAAACACCGTAGAAGTTTTAAACCTCGGCGTTGATTAAGATTAGGCTTTTTTGTTTTCCAGACCTATGGCTTCAAGTCAAAAACGCCATCAAGTTCAGACATATTTCCAGATTT
>JAYUKJ010000953.1:0-2093 GCA_043764555.1 Saprospiraceae bacterium | reverse complement strand
CCGCCGTTTTCGGTCAAAATTTGGGGCGAAAATGACGCGGGACTGCATTTTGGCGCCAAATCGGCAATCGATACTGAGGGGTCCGTTTTGACGACAATTGTGTCGAGATAAACGTTGTTGCCGCAGGCGTTGACCATTTCCATTTTGACAAAATAGGTGCCTTTTAGCGTAAATTCGATACTCGGACTTTTGGAACTTTGGGTCGTTGAACTCAAATAACGCAAGCCGATATTGGGCGTAATTGTCCATAAAACGGTCGCACTGCCCGTCGAATTATTGGTGTATGTCCGCGCTGTCGGCGCACAATTTGAAGGTGAATTCGTCGATTTTGTTACGTTTATGGCGGCTAAATCGCCCACAACCACGTAAGTCGTGTCTTTTTGGGCGCCGCAAGTGTTCATTGCCTCGACAATAACTTTAAAAATGCCCGACGCTGCCCAAGATACTGAGGGGGCCACTTTTCCGACGGACGCGGCGGGCGCACCACCTTCAAAAGTCCAATTATAAGTTGTTGGCGCGCCGCCTTCGTTGCTGCTCGATAGCGTCGGCGTGGCCGAGCCGCCCGCGCACAAATTCGGAACGCGCGCAATCGCCGTTGCGGACGGCCGCGCGACGATATTTATCGCTTGACTTTTCCACGTTTTGCTGCCGCAAGGGTTCGTAATTTGCAACGTAACGACGTAGCTGCCCGTTCGCGCAAAGCTAATTGTTGGGTTTCGGTCGTTTGCCGAAGGCGAAAAACCAACGCCCGTTGACGGCGAAACCGACCACGTACTCGTGACATCACCGACCGATTCGTTGGTGAATTTGAAGCTCGCGGGTGCGCAAGCGGTGCCTGAATAGGTGGCTTTCGCAACGGCGGGGTCTCTCACCACAATGGTGCGCGTTGCGACCGAAGGCGCGCTGCAAATTCTACCCGTTACCGTCAAAGTGACCGTATAATTGCCCGAAACAGTGTAATTATGCGAAGGGTCAAGCGCATTTGACGTGTTGGCAGCACCGCTCGCGAGGTCGCCAAAATTCCACAAATACGTCAATCCGAAGGTCGTTTTGGGACACGACGTATTTCTAAAATTAACCAATCCGCTGTCCGTGCAGACTTCCGAGCGCGAAGGCGTAAAACCCGCAGTAGGTTTTTTGGATACAAAAACTTGAGTCGTCGCCTCGTGATTGAACGAAGAATTTGTGCAACCCGGCTCAATGCTTATAACGCTAAGTTTGACGATAAAATCCTTAGTTGCCGTGTCGCAACTGTTCCAAGTGTAAAAATGCTGCGGCGTTGTTCGGTTGAGCAACGTGTCTTTTTTGCCATCGCCCCAGTTCCAAATGTACTGAACGCGATTATTGTATTCGTTCGTTCCATTTGTTATGCTCACGGGTTCGTCGGAGCAAACGTCGTTGTTGGCAACTTGCAAACTTGCCGCAGGGCGAATTGTGCATTGCGAAAATGCTGTATTTTTCAACGACAATAGAAAAATAAAGATGAAAAATAAACGCATAAAGCGGTGTTTTTGAGTGTTTTCGGATGCCATTTTAAATCGTTTTTTTATGTTTCATCAAGACACCTTAATCCGTTGAAACCCCTCAGTATTTTGACAGGTTTAACATTTATTTAATGTCTTTATGCAAAAGTAAAAATGAATAAGATTGCGGAAATTGGCGTGTATGACAAATTGTCTTTTTAGGCGACAACTTTCCAAAAGTTGCAACTTTTGGAAAGTTATTACCAAAAACCTAATTAGTCATCGCTCCTAACCCAAAAATGTTACCCGTTTTTCTGTCATTTTTTCTAACAAAAATCAAAAAACGCGCAATTTACAGCCAAAAATGCACGTTTTTTTATTTTATAAGTTTATTACGCACTAAACTTAATTAAGTATTTAACGCAGTGATTTAACACTAATAAAATTATTATTCTGAATACAATGATGGCTCGTAAACACCGATTAATGTAGGCGCTCAACAATTCTTAAAAGTGAGAAATAAAGATATTAGCACATTTTTTTTCATAATCACTTTGGAAAAGCCGTCGGATACCCCTCAGTATTCTACCACTTTTTTTATTGTTCAACAAAAAAAGGTCTTGTAAATCA
>JAYUKJ010000952.1:0-2097 GCA_043764555.1 Saprospiraceae bacterium | reverse complement strand
AAAACTTGTTGGCACAAGGGCAATATTGTATCAATCGTTTTCTGCGATTTGTGGTGATAAAATGCCATAAACTGCTCATGATACGTTTCAATCAATTTAGCTTCCGTCCACGTTTGGAACTCATTTTCCGTGATTTCGGGGTCAAAACCGAGAATTTCCCAGCTTGTCCGTTGGAATACGGCGTATTTGCCCGTGGCTTTCGTTTCCTGAACAACCCCCTCAGTAAGCGAGTTAAACATGATGTTCAAATCTAATTCTAAGCGCTCACCAGATAGGGCGTTGTAACGTTTTTTGTAAATGGCATCGCGCTGAACGTTCATCACATCATCATAATCCAACAAGCGTTTCCGCGTGCCGAAGTTGTTTTCTTCGACCTTCGTTTGCGCCCGCTCGATGGATTTTGTCACCATCGAATGCTGAATCACTTCGCCTTCTTTGTGTCCCATTCTGTCCATCAAACCTGCAATCCGCTCCGATTGGAACAAACGCATCAATTCATCTTCCAAAGACACGTAGAAAGTCGAACTACCCGGGTCACCTTGACGTCCTGCACGACCGCGCAACTGACGGTCGACGCGCCGAGAATCGTGGCGCTCGGAGCCAATAATTGCCAAACCACCCGCTTCTTTCACACCCACGCCGAGCTTAATGTCCGTTCCGCGACCCGCCATATTCGTCGCAATCGTCACGGCACCCGCTTGACCCGCAGCGGTGATAATTTCAGCTTCGCGCTGATGCTGCTTTGCGTTCAAAACGTTGTGTTCCACGCCGCGCAATTTCAACAAACGGCTGAGGATTTCAGATTTTTCAACCGATTTTGTACCGACTAAAACGGGGCGACCCGCTTTTGTCAATGCTAAGATTTCGTCGGCAATCGCATTTAGTTTCTCACGCTCGGTTTTGTAAATCAAATCTTCATCGTCCTTCCGTGTAATCGCGCGATTTGTTGGAATCACGACAACGTCGAGCTTATAAATAGACCAAAACTCACCCGCTTCCGTCTCCGCCGTTCCCGTCATACCGCAAAGTTTGTGGTACATACGGAAGTAGTTTTGCAGCGTTACGGTGGCGTAAGTCTGCGTGGTTTCACCGATTTTGACGTTTTCTTTTGCTTCCAACGCTTGGTGCAAACCGTCCGAATAACGGCGTCCTTCCATGACGCGTCCCGTTTGTTCGTCAACAATTTTCACTTCGTCGTCCTGAATGATGTATTCAATATTGTTTTCAAACAACGTATAAGCCTTCAATAATTGGCTAACGCCGTGCAAACGCTGCGACTTAATTGAGAAGTTTTGCGCCGCTGCTTCCTTCAAAGTAGCTTTTTCTTCGCGCGATACTGAGGGGTCCGATTGAATCGCCATCATTTCGGCAGCGATGTCGGGCATCTCAAAAAACTTAGCGTCGCCGTGTCCTTTCGACAGAAATTCGGCGCCTAATTCGGTCAATTCCACGCCGCGATTCTTTTCGTCAATCGTAAACAACAACGGTTTGTCAATTTCCTTCATGCGTTTTGATTGCTCTTGCATGAAATTATTCTCCGTTTTTTGCAATAAAACTTTAACGCCTTCTTCACTCAAAAACTTAATCAAAGCGCGGTTTTTGGGCAACGCCCGATGTGCGCGCAATAAAGCAACGCCCGCTTCGCCTTCTTCGATGCCGTATTTTCCGTCGGCAAAAAGGCGCTTTGCCTCAATTAAATATTTGTTGACCAATTTTTTTTGTTCTTCAATCAAACCAACAACTTCTGGCTTCAAAGCCAAATATTCCTGCGTGTCCGAACCAGCCGTCACGGGACCCGAAATAATCAACGGCGTCCGTGCATCATCCACCAAAACGGAGTCAACCTCATCCACCATCGCAAAATGATGTTTGCGCTGCACCATTTCATCCAACGAATGCACCATATTGTCGCGGAGATAATCGAAACCAAATTCGTTATTTGTACCATAAGTAATATCGCAACGATACGCCTTGTGACGCCCCTCAGTATGCGGCTGATATTTATCGATGCAATCAACGGTTAAGTGCAAAAACTCATACAACGGACCATTCCACTCCGCGTCACGTCGCGCGAGATAATCATTGACCGTAACGATG
>JAYUKJ010000951.1:0-2097 GCA_043764555.1 Saprospiraceae bacterium | reverse complement strand
GTTTGAGCCTCATTGTTATCTCGGGTTTGTTTTTTGGCGGCGGCAGTTTGTCCAATATTACGACGCCTTCCGTGCATTATGTCGAGCGGAGTTGGTTCGACCCCGCTTTTTTGTCGGCGATGTTTACGGCGATGTTAGCGGCGTTTTGGGGCTACGAAGGATGGAACACGCTCGGTTTTATGGCGGGCGAAATCAAGGAGCCGAACCGCAATTTACCACTTGCCCTCGCGGGCGGTTTGGCGATCATCATCACGGCGTATTTGTTGGTCAATTTTACGTATTTATACGTCATGCCGATTGACAAAATCATGGCAATTCCCGCTGGAAAAATCGCCGCCGTTGAGGTCATTCGCTCCTTTGCGGGCAACGGAGGCGCGATGCTGTTGTCCATTTTAATCCTTATTACCACGCTTGGCTGCACAAATGCGACGATTTTGATGCCACCGCGCGTTTATTGGGCAATGGCCAAAGACGGCTTGTTTTTCAAGTCGGCGGCGCACATCGACCCCGTTTCAAACACGCCTAACAACGCGATTTGGATTCAAGGTATCTGGGCGTGCCTCTTGGTTTTGTCGGGCAGTTTTGACCAATTGACGGATATGTTGATTTTTGCAGCCTTCGTTTTTTACGGGGCAACTGCCTTGGGCGTCTTCATTTTGAGGGTCAAAGAACCACGGGCCGAGCGTCCGTATCGCGTTTGGGGTTATCCGTTTGTGCCAGCCATATTTATTTTATTTTGCATTGGTTTGGTGGCAAATACGATTATTTCTCAACCGCGTGAGGCGGGCATTGGCTTGGCGTTGATATTGTCGGGCGTGCCGTTTTATTGGTATTGGACGAGAAATGACGAGAAATAGGACCCCTCAGTATAAAACCTAAAAAGCCGCTTTTTCACGTGAAAAAGCGGCTTTTTTAGTTGATTTCAAGTAAAAACTAAAACTTCAAACCCACTGATGCATACCAAGTTCGCCCATCCGCAGGCAACAAACCCGGTCCGGGATAGCCGCCCGAACGCCGTGTAAAATAACGTGTATCGGCTAAATTATTGATGCCCGCTTTTACGTTGTAATGCTTCAAAAACTTGAAACTTGCCGAAATATCTTGAACCAAATAAGCAGGAATTGCGCCCGAAGTAGCCGCCGCGTTGGGTTTTTCGGTATTTGACGCGTCAGAATATGCCTTGCCGACGCTGCTCAATTGCCACGTCAAAGACAGTCCTTTTTTTGCGTAAGTTGCGCCAAAACGGTGGATATACTGAGGGGCATTTTCCACTTGCTTGCCGCTGAGATTGCCTTCAACGATTTGATTATTGACAATTGCCGTCGTTTTGAAATCTTTATAAGTCGCATCAATAAAACTCATGGACGCAAAAACACTTAAATTACCAAAAGCTGATTTTGGATTAAAAGCCGCAATTGGGTCAATTTCCACGTACATTTCTGCACCTTTTGAGACACTTTGTCCCAAATTCGTTCTGAATTGGTAGGTTTTATTCGCAGCATCCAAGCGGCTAATTGTGCCGACGCGGTCATTGTAATTCAAGTAAAAATAGTCAACGTCAAAATTCAGCCACGTGCCGACTTTGCCGCGATAGCCCAAGTCAAAATTAAAACCCGTTGCATCTTTTAAATTTTCGTCAATCACATCGGTCGTTGCGGGCGGCGTGAGGTCTGAGTACAAAACGGGGCGATAGGCTTGCGAAAAATTAGTGTAAAATTCGGATTGTTTTGTTGGATGAAACTCCGCACCGATGCCACCTAACACAAAAGTTCGACTGCGTTTGATGTTTGAAATTCGGTTTTCGCTACCATCCGTTTTGAAACTCAAACGACCATCGGCAAGTGTCGAAATTTGTTCCAAACGCACGCCGCCTGTCATTAAAAAACGGTCTGAAAAACGAAAAACATTTTCGGCAAAAGCGGCGAAATTTTCATTTTTAAGATCCAAGTCAGTAGTATAATTTGGGTCAATGAGCTGCATATTGTAGTCCGTTCCCGTGTTTCCTTTGCCTCTAAGTTGACGGTCGGTGTTGCCGTTAAAATAGCGCAATCCCGTTACAAGCGTGTTTTTTCGATTAAAAAGCGTGTAATTTGTCAA
>JAYUKJ010000950.1:0-7011 GCA_043764555.1 Saprospiraceae bacterium | reverse complement strand
CCAAAGGACCCCTCAGTATTTTTTCAAAAAAAGCCTATTTTTTACGTGATTTAAAGTGATTTGAAGGTTTTTTTTGCAACAAACGGATAATCAATTTAGCAAAACCCGAAGTTTGAAATCTGAAATTTGGCATCTTTTAAAGTGATTCATAGGCTTTTTGCAACAGTCGGATAATCAAACCCATAACAAAAAGACCGCCAACGATGAGCATCAAAATGTACGTTGCCGACGGTTCAGGGCGCTGTTCCTCAAGGTCCTTTCCCGTCATTTTACGTAAAATTGTGGCGGCTTCGGCGGCTTGACTTGCCGTGACAAACAGCCTTACATTGCCGTAAGCAAAAGGTGTCATACCGCCCGTTGTGGAAGAAACGACGCGCCCAACAATGCCCTCGCCTTCCAACAAAGCGACCGCAACGTAGGCCTCTTGCTCGGTGTTAAACGTTTGAAGCATCGTAACGGGCGTCGGTTCCGCGCGGGCTTCTTCGGTCCAATTGTCCATCTCGGCGTCCCAATCGAGGTTGTCGTCAAGTAGGTCTTTGTTTTCCATAAATGTATGATTATCAATTTGTTAAAGAAATATTTTTTTACGGTTTCGCAAAAAAACTCTGCAATATAATAAGGTCTTGAATATTAACGCGTAAAAAGTAGGGATAGTTAAAATCAGTCTTACTTTTGGCTTTGTTTTACAACAAAATTTACTAAAAATTTAATCATTAAAAGTAAAAGACACATGGCAATTTTCCAACCCGATTACGCCTATTTGGATAAATTTATCGAAGATGCCCTTTGGGAAGACGTGCACAACGGCGACGTCACGGCACTCGCCACGATTCCGACCGACAAACGCGACCGTGCCGTTTTGAAGGTCAAAGCAAACGGCGTTTTGGCGGGCGTCGAATTGGCGGTTTTGATTTTCAAAAAAGTGGACCCCTCAGTATCCATCCAACTTTTTAAGAAAGATGGCGACGCGATGCTCAACGGCGACGTGGCGTTTGAAGTGGAATGCGGCACCCAAGCGCTTTTGAAAGCCGAAAGATTGGTTCTCAACACCATGCAACGCATGAGCGGCATTGCCACTATGAGCCGTCAATACGCCGATGCGGTGAAAGATTTGCCCGTAAAAATCCTCGATACCCGCAAGACGACGCCGCTGATTCGCCATCTCGAAAAATGGGCGGTAAGCATTGGCGGCTGCGACAATTATCGACACGGTTTGTACGATTGGTTTATGATAAAAGACAACCACACGGACGCAAACGGCGGCAGTATTGCGGCTGCCATTCAAAAAATTGCGGATTATAAACGTGCGCATCCCGAAGTTGCTAACTACGGCGTGACGGTCGAAGTGCGGAGTTTGGCGGAGTTAGAGGCGGCGATGGAAGCGGGAAAAGGTATTGTTACACGCATCATGCTCGATAATTTCACAACGGCTTTGATGAAAAAAGCCGTGAAAATTGTCGATAACGCGGGAAAACAGTTTCAAATTGAAGCATCAGGCGGCGTGACGATGGACAATTTGCGGCGGATTGCGATGACGGGTGTGCAGTATATTTCTTCGGGTGCTTTGACGCATTCGGTCAAAAGTTTGGATTTGAGCTTGAAAGTCGTGCGGCAGTGATTTAACGTTTTTTGATGTTTTTTGGATTTTAGATTTGACAATAGCGCGCCTCTATTTAGGCACCACTTTTCCCGACAACATCAAGGTCGTTTCGTTGGGTAAAGTGTTGGCAATCACGCGAATAGCTTTTTCTTGAACTCCGTCTTTTCCTTCCGAATTGAACTGAACTTTCACCTCACTCGTTGCGCCTACGGCAATCGGCGCGCGTTGCCAATCGGGAACCGTACAGCCGCAAGACGTTTGAATATCGGCAATCACAAGCGGCACGGCGCCCGTGTTTTTAAATTTAAAAATATGCTTGGTGGTGGACCCCTCAGTAATCGACCCAAAATCGTGGTTTATCGCGTCAAATTCAATTTTTGCCATATTTGTGGCGTCCATTTTGCCGTCGGCAGAAATCGGCAAACGGACAATATCGGCGTTGCTGGCCTGCGCATCAAGCCGAACTTCTTGTAAGCCATTGTCTTTTTTTTCAGCCGCATTCGGTTGGCAACTGACCATTAAAATGCTTGCAAACGATAAGGTGATTAATGCTTTAAAATTCATAATTATTTGTTAATCAATTATTTAAATAGAAAATATATTCTTTATTTCGGTTAAAACTAATTGTTTGTTTTGTAATCAATGTGCGCTATTATTTATCTACGAATTTTAACTACGGATTTTACGGATTTAACGAATTTAACGAATTTACGGATTTAAAGCAGTTGTCATAATCCGTAAAATCCGTAGCTAAAATTCGTAGTCGTTAAATCCGTAGCTAAAAAGTCGCAAAATACTGAGGGGTCCTATTTTTTCAAACCAATCTCCCGCAAACGCTCATCCAAATAAGCACCCGCCGTAATCGGTGCGTAAGCGATGGGATTTTCTGCCGAAACCGTTTGCGGCAAGCACGACAAATCCATTGGTCCAACGGGATGCAAGAAAAACGGAATCGACAAACGCGGCAAATGCCACTCCGCCCGCGGCGGATTGACCACGCGGTGCGTCGTTGATTTCAAATAATTGTTCGTCAAACGCTGCAACATATCGCCGACGTTAATCACGATTTCGGACGCTTCGGGTACGACATCTTTCCACTCATTTTCCTTCGTCAACAACTGCAAACCGCCCGCCGAAGCACCGACCAAAAGCGTAATCAGGTTAATATCTTCGTGCTGTTCGGCCCGAATTGCTGAATTTGGCTCTTCCCGAATCGGCGGATAATGGATGGCGCGCAAAATGGAATTACCAAACGCGATTCTGTCGTCGAAATACGCTTCGTCCATCTTCAAATGCAACGCAATTGCGCGCAACAAAGCGCCGCCTGCTTGCTCAAACGCCTGATAGAGTTCCATGCCGAGCGCGACAAAACGCGGTTTTTCGGCAACCCGCAAATTGTCGGGATAGATGCCTTTATCGGGATGCCCCGCGGGAACTTCTTGCCCAATTTGGTAAAATTCTTTCAAATCAGCCACGGTTGACTGCTTGGCGTGTTCTTTTCCGAAGGACGTGTAGCCGCGTTGACCCGCCAAAGATGGCACTTCGTACTGCCTTTTTACGCCCACTTCGAGCGCAAAAAAGGCTTTTGCTTCCGTGTAAAAATCGTCAATGAGGGTTTGAGAAACGCCGTGATTGACGACGCCGACGAAGCCGACTTCGTGAAACGCTTTGCCGAGTTCGGCAACAAAAGCGGTGCGTTGTGCGGCTGTGCCGTCCGTGAATTCTGATAAATCAATAACTGGAATCGCTCTCTCTTTTTTCATTTGCCAATGGATTTAATTGGTGAATTAAATGGATTTAAAAGTCAATTAAGATATTATAAAATACCTGTTATCGAGGCTGAAAATATCAATTTTTGCCGAGTGTGAAAATAATATTTTAACGATTCGTTTTAGCATTTTTGCTTTTTAAATAACCCTAACTATTTGAAAAAATGAGTTAGAGCCATCCAAAAAACGGCAATTTATGGTTAATTTCACGTAAATTTATCAAAATTATCGGTTTATACTGAGGGGTCCTTAATTTTGAATTTTGGAATTTGACATCTGGAATTTGAAATAATTAAGGCACTTCGACACGATTTAAAATCTGATTAATAATGTCCTCTGATGTAATATTTTCCGCTTCGGCTTCGTAAGTCAAGCCGATGCGGTGCCGCAAAACATCGCCACAAACCGAGCGCACATCTTCGGGAATCACGTAGCCGCGTCGTTTCAAAAACGCCAAAGCCTTTGATGCCGTCGCCAACGCAATACTCGCGCGTGGACTGCCGCCGTGATTGATGAGGTTTTGAAGATTTGGCAGTCCGTATTGCTGCGGCGTTCGGGTGGCAAAAACGATATCAAGAATATATTGCTCAATTTTTTCATCCATATATACTTTACTCACAACCTTTCGCGCTTGCAAAATTTCTGCAATAGAAACAACCGCCGATACTGAAGGGGTTTCGCCCGTGAGGTTTCTGCGAATAATTTCCCGCTCGTCGGTCTTCGTCGGATAGCCGATTTTGACCTTCAACATGAAGCGGTCAATTTGCGCCTCAGGCAACGGATAGGTGCCTTCTTGCTCAATCGGATTCTGCGTAGCCAAGACCAAAAATGGTTCAGAAAGCGGGAAAGTCGTGTCGCCAATCGTGACTTGTCGCTCTTGCATGGCTTCCAAGAGAGCAGATTGCACCTTCGCAGGCGCGCGATTTATCTCATCTGCCAAGACAAAATTAGCGAAAATAGGTCCTTTTTTGACCGTGAAATCGGCCTTCGCAGGGTTGTAAATCATCGTACCCACGATGTCGGCGGGCAACAAATCGGGCGTGAACTGGATGCGCGAAAATTTGGCATCAATCGCTGATGCTAATGTCTTGATTGCCAAGGTTTTAGCAAGTCCTGGCATACCTTCCAACAGAACGTGTCCGCGTGTCAAAAGTCCAATCATAAGCCGTTCAATCATGTGGTTTTGACCGACAATGACCTTTGCCGTTTCCGCATTTAGGCGTTCAACGAACTGGCTGGCGATGTAAATTTCGTGGTTGAGTGCTTCGATGTCAACTGAATTTGTCATAATATTTTGAAAAAATTAAATAGTTAAGGGTAAAGATTTTGAGATTTGACAACTTTTGAAAAATGGTCAAATCTCAAATTCCTGTATTATATAAGGTCTTTATTTTCCAACGAAAGTGCTTCATTCTCTTCGACATCCGTATTTTTTTCAACGCCTTCTTCAATGCCTTCTTCAATGCCATTTTCAACAATTGGGGCATTGTTTCCCACATTTTTAAACGGTGACATTTCCTGTCCCGCTCTAATCAATTTGCGCGCCATGATGATGCCCCAAACGAGTGTAAAAATCGCCAAAATGGCCATGCCTTCATACACTTGTTGCATTAAGAAAAAATCGTAAGCACCGTGAAAGAAGACGGCTAAAAAGACGCCAATAAACGCGTAAATTCCCGCTTTTTGCGGTATAAACTTCGCCAAACCCACGTAAGCGCCCATCAAAACACCGAACGCCGCGTGCGCGGGAACGGCGGTAAAAGCGCGGGCTAAAGCTGTCGAAAAACCGTTTGGTCCTGCGTTTAAGACGTACATCACATTCTCCAAAGTGGCAAAACCCAAGCCGACCATAACGCCGTAAACGATGCCATCAATGGGTTCATTAAAGTCTTTTTTAGGATAAATAAAACGCCGCAAAAGTAAATATTTTGACAATTCTTCCGACAAAGCAACGACGCCAAAAGCAAAAATCGCCGTGCCAAGAAGGCTGTTCGGATTTTCCAAATGTTTGAAAAAAGACTGCATGAAAATAGCGGGAATCGTACTCGCACAACCGCAGAGAAACGCCCACAAAAGCATCAATTTAGGCTCGTTTTCGTAACGGTCTTCTCGATAAATCCAATAAGCAATGACGATGCTTGGGACAGTTGCAGCGGCAAGAAGCAGCAAAGTATTGTACATTTTGACGAATTAAAGTGTTTGTAATCAATAATTTAGGATTTATACTGAGGGGTCCTTCGGATTTCAAATTCCAGATTCCAAAGATTCCAAAGATTCCAAATTCCAAAGATTCAGATTCCAAAGATTCCAGATTTTAAAATATAGAATTTGGAATTTGGAATCTTTGGAATTTGGAATCCTTGGAATTTGGAATCAATTTAAGAAAACGACTTTGTAAAAACGTAGAATGCCGTAATCAACAGCACGTGAAAAACGAGTACAAAGATGTACATCTGTTGCCAAGTTTTGCCGATGGGCGGTCGGTCGCCGAGTGGTGGTTGCTTTTTCATTTTTCTTATTTTTTAAGCGCTGTCAATATTGAAATTTGAAATACGAAATCTTGGAATTTGGAATCTGGAATCTGGAATCTGGAATTTGGAATTTGGAATCTGGAATCTGGAATCTGGAATCTGGAATCTGAAACTAATTCAGTTTTTCAGTTTTGCAGTCTCTAAAATCTATTTTTAAATAAAAGGAAAATCAACAACAAAATGGAAGTTAACAAAAATCGTCTCTTTTTAGGAAGCTGTTTTGCGCTTATCACGACAGCTTTCTCATTCAGTATTCGTGCCGGTATTTTGCCGCAATTGGCAAAGGATTTTAGTTTATCTGCTGAGCAATTGGGCTTTATCAATTCAATGTGGTTTTTAGGCTTTCCAATTTCCATGATCGTCGGAGGACTTGTTTATCATACAATTGGGCCCAAGAAAATCATGATGACTGCATTTGTTTGTCATGCTCTCGGTATATTTTTGACATTATACCCACAAATTTTGGGAGGTTATACGGGACTTTTGGTCTCTACTTTTTTAATAGGTATCGGTAACGGCTGTACCGAAGCAGCGTGTAATCCGATGATTGCCGATGCGTATCAAGGTTCAGAAATGAGTAAAATGTTGAATCGTTTTCACATGTGGTTCCCTGGTGGTATAGTTGTGGGCAGTTTAATTTCTAAATTTATGACTGATGCCGATATGAGTTGGCAAGCACAAATTTGGTTTATCTTGATTCCGACGGTTATATATGCGTATTTGTTTTGGGGTCAAACTTTCCCTAAACCTAAAACAGAAGGCGTTACCTCAATAGGTGAAAATCTAAAAGCGATGGCTTCACCTTTGTTTATTTTTATGTTCGCTTGTATGGCTTTAACAGCTATTACAGAGTTTGGTCCGCAACAATGGACGGGTTTGATTATGAGTAAGTCAGGTGCAAGTCCCATGCTGATTTTGGCTTTAGTGACGGGTGTTATGGCGGTTGCTCGATATTTTGCGGGTCCCATTGTCCATAAATTTGACCAAACGGGCGTTTTATTGGGTTCGGCAATTTTAGCGACCATCGGTATTTATCTATTCAGTACTTCTACGGGTAGCATGGCTTATGTAGCTGCTGTCTTTTTTGCCTTGGGTGTGGCTTACTTTTGGC
>JAYUKJ010000949.1:0-2103 GCA_043764555.1 Saprospiraceae bacterium | reverse complement strand
AATTAAGATGAGTAGGATGTGAAAGGATATTAAGGATTTAGATGTAAACATGAAACGGTGTAAAATGCTGCTTACTTGTTTCAATTGCCTCCATCTTTAGATGAAGGAACAATGGGCATACTCCTATCCTCCATCTAAAGATGGAGGCAATTGAAACAAGTAGCGTGTAAAAGCACCCCCTCAGTATAACGACCAATATTGCCCCTCCGATGGGCATTGTTGCCGCTTCGTTTCCACATTGGCCCATGTCTGATGGGCAGCGTTGCTGCTTCGTTGCCGCATTGGCCCACGTCTGATGGGCAGCGTTGCCGCTTAAAACGCAAAAAAACGTCTCGACAATCAAGCTGAGACGTTTCATATAAAGGGAAAACTTGGGGAACGCCTTACGCTTTTTTAGCGAGTTGTTCTTTCAAGTCTTTGATAATGTCATTTGTTTTGCGCGTATTTTCCGCTTTAATAGCCCTATCCTCGAACGTTTTGTTCAAGTTGTTGCTCGGCTGAACGTACTCAATGACATCATTGCGTTTGGAAGCTGCCCGTTGGCGAACGTGTGTTGCGTCTGCCATCAAATCTCTGCCTTTCAACGAAAACAATACCGCCAACCAAGTGGTCATGTTGTCGGAATCAACTTGGGCATCAATGACAAATTGAGCCAATTGGATGCCTTTTGCAAATTCTGGGGCGTCGAGTTGCTCGTCATCGTGGATTTTAGGGAAGTCAACCGTTACTTTTTGGGCGAGTTTGCAGTAGTCCCAACCACCACCTGAACCCATTGCTTGCCCTGTTGAAAGCCCATCCATATTCGCCCCTTTCAAGGCTTTCAATAGGATGCGCTTTTGAATCTCTCCTGCAGCCTTATAATCATCCATGTCTTGCTGCTCAAACACATAAGAAATACGCTTAGCCATCTTAGAACATTTTTAATAATAAATAAGAATCGATACGTCCGTGCTATAGAGCACCGAACTTAATCACTTAAACGGCAGTGTATGTCGCAAGTTACATAGATGTTATATTTTAACTAAAATATTTTAGATAAAGGTCGTCGAGGTTCAAAACCTCGACGACCTTTGTTTTTAGCCCTAAAATGCCGTTTATACTGAGGGGTCTCTTAATTTTTCGACTCATTAAACCGCGCCAATTCTTTCTTTATTTCCGCCAGAAGTTGTGCTTCCGAAGGTAGATGTAATTGGTATTGCGATGCAAAAATCTGTTGATTATCGAGCGGAAGAGAGTATCGCACAACGGCATCTAAGCCAAAGATTTGTCGTAGAAAAACCATCTCCATATTCAACAGTTAAGTTCTTTGACAATCCTTTAATCAAATGTTTTCCATAATCGGCTCGTTGTTGACCGTTTTGTTCTTCGACAACAATACGCTCCCCAATGAGCCAATAAGCAACAGTTCTTTCGTGATTAATTGACCGAGCAACACGACCACGTGCTTCTTCAATAATTCGCCGAATATCAAGTAGTATTTGTTCCATTATTTTCTCTATTTTATGGTTTTGGTACGCTTAAAATAACACAAAATTAGACTTAATTGCTACAAAAACAAATAATTTCAAAAAGAGGACCCCTCAGTATAAACGCCAAAAAGCCGTGAAAGCACAAGTTTTTCACGGCTTTTTGGCGTTTATACTGAGGGATTCTCGAAATCAAGTTTTAATTCAACTTATATTTCAAACCTTGACTTTCGACCGCCGCGATGAACGTCGAGTCCACCGTAATCTTTTTATCCGCCGCGAAAAGGTGCAAAGTCTGCCGATTTTGCGCGTCCAAAAACTGAATTTTGAGCTTGTGTTTGCCCTTGTGCGAGAGGCAAAGCATATCTAAATCTTCAATCAATTGGTGCGAAATCTGTTCAATCGGAATCATCAGCGTGATGCTTTCGGTCATGGATTCGCCGATATTTGCGAGTTGACGCACTTCTTTTATCTTCAATTCCTGCTCTTCTGAGTTCCAACGTTGTTTCATATCGCCGTCAATAAAGACCGAAGCACCCGGCTCCAAAAGGTAGCGGAACTTCGCATAATCTTCCGTAAACATCGAAAATTCGTAGCTGCCCGTGTAGTCTTGCAGCGTAAACGAACCAAAACCCGT
>JAYUKJ010000948.1:0-2108 GCA_043764555.1 Saprospiraceae bacterium | reverse complement strand
TGCGGCGATAATCGGGTTGTGCTGCGTGAAATTGAACATATTTTCGACGCCGCCGTAAAGTTCAAACGTCTTAAAAAAACGATTAATTGACGCATTTGACACCGTGTAAGTTGGCGAATATGCCTCAAAATGATGCAAATACTGAGGGGGTGTTTTGCTGCGGTCGGCGAGTCTTTGTTGTCCCACAAACTGCGTTGTCCAATTGAAAAGCCATTTTTTATCGCCCGTTTTGTAGTCCACACTCGCCAAGCCTCGGTGTTTTGCGACCAAAGGTACAGCTTCTAGTTGACCATTGTAGGTCGTTTTGACATCATTTATTTTGTACGCAATTTTAATGTTCAAACCCTTCAAAATTTCAGCATTTAGCATCGCCAAAAAGACGTTAGAATACGATTTTCCTGCCAAATTATAAAATTGCGCTTTCTGATAATCACTCTCTAAATCGGTGATAATTTGGTTCACAAATTGCGTTCGATAAGCATCTAAATTCAAACGAAATTCACGTTCTCCATTGATTTTCAACGTTTTAACAACATTCAAACCCATGTTCCACGCGTCTTCGGGTTTCAAATCCGACGCCACATCAATGCTGCGATTTGTCGCCAAAAACGCCACATTTTCGGCAATCGGATTTGCCACGCGGACGCCGCGACCCGCCACAAAACGGATAACATCGCCTTCGTTGAAATTATATTTTATGTTCAAGCGAGGCGTGACAAATGCACCAAATCGGTTGTGATAATCCGTCCGCAAACTCGCAATCACCGTCCAATCATTGTAGCCTTTGAGCGTCGGGCGATTGTACGTGTATTCGCCAAACGCACCCGTGAGGGCGTCGGTGCGCGAGAGGTTTTTATCGTTCAAAATCTCCTTAAAATCGTCGTATTGAAACGAGCCGCCGAAGCTCAATTTATGGTCGGTTGTCCCCGCAATTGTGGCCAAAATCACGTTGCCGTAAAAACTCCTTTGTTCGCCGTTGTATCGATTTTTGCCGTAAAGCGCATTGATTTTGTGATACGTTCCCGACCACTGCGAACCGAGCGAATTGTACGGTTTTTTGAAGCCCAAATACCCAACTTTCAAAACCGTTTGGGCGCGTTGATTTTTCACATCAATTAAAAACGGATTCGTAATTGCTTTATTTTCAATTAATTGCCCACTTTGTCGCTCGTCAATCAAGCCGTGAAACGACAATTGACTTTCCCATTTTGTATCTCTATAAAAATTGCGCCACATCGCGTTGAGTTGCTTTTTCAAGGGCATATCTACGAAACCGTCGGGGTTGTGTCGGTCAATTTTATTCTGAAAAGTCGAGCCGTGCAAAAGGATTGTTGAGGCGTATTTGTCAGAAAAAACCTTGTTCAAATGCACATTTGCTTCCATGCGTCCGTTGTTTTCTCCGTAAATATTGACAAAAACGGGTTTATCCTCCCCGGGCTGTTGCAATTCGGTATTGATTTGCCCCGCAATCGCTTGCATTCCGTTGACAACCGAGCCAACGCCTTTTGAAATTTGAATACTTTTTAACCACGTTCCCGGCAACATTTCGAGCGCGTAAGGTGCAGCGAGGCCGTAAAAGTCGGGTCGATTTTCGACCATCATTTGCGTATAAATGCCCCGCAAACCCAACATTTGTATCTCTTTTGCGCCCGTTATAGCGTCTGCGTAGGCCACGTCAACCGTTCCGTTTGTCTCAAAACTTTCGGACAAATTGCAGCAGGCCGCCTTGGCGAGGGCGCGTGTGGTAATAATTTCCGTTTGGATGGGATTCAGGCGGTCTGTTTGGGTTGAACTTCCCTGAACAATTACCTCCTTTAAGTTATTCTCAGACCGCAACACCATTTCAATTTCTGACTCGTTGGTGACGGTGAGCGTATCTGATCGGTAGCCCAAGTACCTAAACACCAGCCGATTGGTTTTAGCCACCCTTGGAATTTGGAAACGGCCAGAGGTGTCGCTGGTAGCGCTGGTAGTGGTATTGAGCCAGAAAATACTTACACCTATGAGTGCTTCCTTTTTACCAGCGTCGGTTATCTCAAAAACTCGGCCTTGCAGCAGTTGCGCGTGTAGTTTTGTTTGGAATAAAAACAAAAAGAACAGCGAAGCTA
>JAYUKJ010000947.1:0-7038 GCA_043764555.1 Saprospiraceae bacterium | reverse complement strand
CAACCAAAGCCTCAGCTTCGACGACGGTATGCGTCAAAGGTTTTTCGATAAAAACCGAACGCCCTTTTAGTATCGCCGCTTTTGCGAGTTCAAAATGCGTCACCGTCGGCGTCACGATGTCAATCGCTTCGCAAGCGTCTATCAATGCTTCAACCGAATCGAAAGCCTTGATTTTCAATTCATTAGCGATTAATTCGGCACGTTTTGCATCCGCATCGAAAAAGCCGACGAGTTCCAATTCGTCGCTCGATATGATGCAACGTAGGTGGATTTTACCCAAATGTCCCGTTCCGAGAACGCCTATTTTTAGTCTTTTTTTCATCGGCAGCAAAGGTAGTAAGGAAGATTCCAAATTTTAGATTTCAAATTCCAAAGTGCTAAAATTGGGTTATCCGTAATTTGTAAAAATAAAAAGTCGGACGCGGTAAAGCGCCCGACTTTTCTTTGTTTTTTGAAAAAACTATTCAAAAGGTTCATCAACAACCGAAATTCCTTGCTTTGTTAAATATTTTGGCACATTCACTTTTAGTCCGTCCCATAATTCGACATCGCGGTTCCAATTGTCAAAAATCCATTCTTTACCTGCTTCGGCAATCAAAACGGACTGATTTTTCGTAAAAAACCAAACCACTTTTTTAACGCCAAATTCAAGCAACTTTCGAGTTTTAACTTGAAAAATCAAATCCGGTGGCAGCAATTTCTCCGTCTCTACTTTCACATCAACTTCAACTACTAAAACAGGCGGCACGTTGGCGTAATGGTCGTCAACTTGGCTTGCAGGCAAGGTTTTTTTGTCAAAAACAGCGACATCATACGCAGATTTTGTCTTTTTTGACAAATTATTACCAATTTCGTTAGACATTACCCAATAAGGTTCGTCTTCCAAATGATGCCATAATTTGGCATTAAGGTAGTTGACAACTACCGATTGTAACGTGCCACAAGCCATGATTTCCTCAGGTTTTTTAGTTCCATTTAAAACGTCGCGATAACCGCGATAATACCACGGTTCTCCATTGATTACCTCACGAATAAGGTAGTCGGGAACAGGCGTTTTTTTAGAACTTACCCGAGTTTTTGGCGAAAAAGCGGATTTTGCTGCTGCCGTCATTTGTCAAATTTTTTCCAAAAGTAAGTATTTTTTTTGAAAAAGGGGACCCCTCAGTATAAAACAGTTTTTAGTTAAAAATTTGACGTTTAAAGGGGTGTCATGTCCTTCAAACGTCAAATTTCAAACTAAAATCGCCATTTTAGAGATTCAAAATTGCAGGATTCATACCCATATTTGAAAATCCACCGTCGTGATACAAGTTTTGCATCGTGACATACTTCGTGAAATCGCTGAAATGCGCGATGCAATAATCGGCGCAAGCCTCCGCAGGGGCATTGCCAAGTGGCGACATTTTATCGGCATAATCGTAAAATTCTTTGAAACCTTTGACACCCGAACCCGCCGTCGTCCAAGTCGGCGACTGCGAAATTGTGTTGACGCGCACCTTTTTTTGCGTGCCAAAGTGGTAGCCAAAACTCCGCGCAAATGATTCTAACATCGCCTTTGCTTCCGCCATTTCGCTGTAATCGGGAAACGTCCGTTGCGACGCCATATAAGTAAGCGCAAGGATGCTGCCCCAATCGTTCATTGCGTCGAGTTTGTAGAGGGTTTGCATCATTTTGTGAAACGAAATCGCGGAAATATCCATGGTCGTTTTCATCCATTCGTAGTTCAAATCCGTGTAATGTTTGTTCTTCCGAACATTGACCGACATACCGATAGAATGGAGGACAAAATCGAGTTTTCCGCCCAAAATCTCTTGGCTTTGCGTGAAAAGGTTGGTCATATCTTCCAAACTCGTTGCATCTGCCGCAATAACTTCGCAGCCTAATTTTTCACTCAACATTTTAATTTCGCCCATTCGCATCGCTACGGGTGCGTTTGTGAGGACGATGGTTGCGCCTTCGGACACGCATTTTTCAGCGACTTTCCAAGCAATTGATTGTTCGTTTAATGCGCCAAAAACGACGCCGCGCTTGCCCGCTAATAGGTTGTTACTCATTTTTATTTATCGTTTTTTTTGTCAAAATAGCTTGAAAAGGACATTTCCCGATTTTCGGAATGCGTAATTACGTCAAATACTGAGGGGTCTTATTTTTTATTTTCAAGGTGCAAATAAAGGTAAAAATCGTGGGTCTTTGTTTATGACGCGTGGTTTTTTGAGGAAAGTGTTGGTTGGGAGGTTGGTTCAAAACAGGAATAGCCAAAGAATCAATTGATTCTTTGGCTATTATCCGTTGTACTTCGATTAAATCCTGAGTGAATAAGCCACTTCGTAAATGAACAATGCGGCTCTTTGAATCTAAAATCTGATATAATTCTAATCTGCAAGCACACAATTAACTTTGTACCAAGAGTTAGAATAAAATTTATACTTGTTGTTATCTGAACCAGCCTTAACCACAACACCGCCTCTTATGAACGAAATCGTGAACGCAGCATTTTTAGGGAGTCCTTCAAAAAATGTACTCGGTATCGTAGCCTCACCCGTATCATCAAATTTTGCGGCAATGTCCTTTTTTCCTTGCGTTCCTTGCTCATTGACGGGCAAATCTACGTTGTCTCCAGTCCAAGAAAGATAAGCTACAACACCATTTGTATTTTTCTCATCCCTGTTCCACTGAATATTCATACCTTTTCGGCCTAATTTAATGAAGTTAGAGCCTGTATATTTTTCAAAGCTGCTGAGATTGCTCGCCACTATTTCATTAGGAATGTAGGCCGTGGTTTGAAATATAGTTTTACCGTCTTTGAGCAATTTTGCTTCATTTTCTTTACCAAAATTGCTTTTGAGCAGTTTACCTAATTCTTTCCCACTTAAATCATTGTTGGGTGAAAGTACATAGGTTTGCTTTACTTTATCGAAAAGCAGTTTCCGTTCATTTATGTGAAACTCACCACCATCAACGCGATTTTGCGATAATGGGTCGGCAACGAACCTTGCAAAGATGTCCCAATCTTCTTCTTCACTTGAATAAAATTTAGTTGACGAAACAAAAACAGACCCACTTACTGTTGTAAACAAGTCAGCGTATGAGCCAAGTTGTTGCCGTGCATCGCTCATGTTTTGGAAACCGAAAATGCTAACAGCCGTTTCGGGTTTGACTTTTCTGCAAGAGAATAATAAAATAAAAGAAGCGAATAAAATGAATTTTAATGATTTCATAATCGAATCGTTTTAAAAGATTTACCAAAATTATTTATTGTCGTTCACGCCACAGCCATACTGCTTACCATTTTGTAAACAGCCAGATGTTACAAATTGAAATTGCAGAATAGCCCTATTATTGCTATCGTCAATTTTTTCAGGCCAGTCACCTGGAAAATGCTCTTTTTCATACTTCCACCACAAACCTTGACCATTTTCGCATTGCGACATCACTTGGAGCCATACTTTGCTTGTGGTACTAACTTCAACTCCTGAATACACGACAGAGTTTTTATTAGAGTCGTTGGCATTTATGCTCCCTCTAACATTTCTATCAATGCAGAGTTTATTTGGGTAAGCACCGCCAGTTGCGTAATAGTTGTTACCTAAAAAATAGGAGTTAAGAACGATTTTCTCAATACTCGGCTTTGAAGTCGGACCCCAGTAATTAGTTCCTCCTGGTTCGTTAAATTGAGGAATTCGGTTGGACAAATTGATATTTGCGAATTGAAATCGCCAACTGCCGCCGCCGATACTCTCTAAGCGCAGAATAACATTTTTGTTTTGTGGAATATACCCTCCACCGCCATCGCCCGATGTCATTACTACTACGAATGCACCCGAGAGCAAAAAGGTCAAAAATGTAATGGATTTTTTTTTGAAATAACTCATCTTTTTCATTTTTAGATTAGTTGAATAAAATAGCTTGCTGCATCAATTATTGGTAAAACGATATTCTGTCTCTAATTGACAACACAAAGGTAAATATCCCAATTTTCCCATTTCGCCTCATCTCGCCCACTTTCGCTTTATTCCGCCTCATTACGTTTCATTTCGCCTCGTTCGAGCGCCCGTTTCAGATTTTCTACTTGTTCGTGTTCCCATGCGCGCAGTTTTGCAAGCCAAAACTCGCGTAATTCTAAGCTCAATGCACCACGTGGTAGAATGCAATTGATTTGAATGGAGCGCCGTTCAAACATACTTTTTGTAAAATTAATAGAGGCTGCGAAATCTTTTTTGAACATATATTTAGGTGAATCCATTGTTTGAATTGTATTTTGGTTGAAAAGAAAAATTGGAAAAGGAAATTGCGGAAAAGAGCCCCCTCAGTATATCGGCGGTTTTTGGACACTTTTCACGCAAATTTTGCGTGAAAAGACGACAACCAAGTACATTTTGGTACTTGTGCCATGCAGGAAAAGACAAAAAGATAGGTCGAACGGTTGAGGTCGAACGGTTGAGGTCGAACGGTTGAGGTCGAACGGTTGAGGTCGAACGGTTGAGGTCGAACGGTTGAGGTCGAACGGTTGAGGTCGAACGTATTTGCTAATTTATTCATTTTGTTTACAAGTTTTGATGCTGCAAAACTCGTAAGTAGTGTTGACATTCCGTTTATTTATTTAGTTAAAAAATAAATCTATTGCAAAATTACTTGATTTAAGGTAGGCGATGAATGAAGAGGAAATGATAGGGTTAAATATTGAGTAGGTTAGTGAGCTTGATTCTTTTAGGAATATTCCAAATTCCATTTTGCAAGAGTTTGATTATCAACTTGTTACAAAATGGAATTCAGAATATGAGATATACATAATGCGCTTAAGTTTATTGCACTTGAAATACATAACGCACAATGTTTGCGCCCATTTGCAATGCCTTTGTGCGGACTTCTTCGGCGTCTTTGTGGACATCATCCCAGCCGTCGCCTAAGTCCGATTCGTAATTGTAAAACGCGACGAGGCGACCTTGCGACACAAAACCAAAGCCTTGTGCGCGTTTGCCATCGTGTTCGTGAATTTTCGGAATCCCGTTCGGAAAATCATATTTTTGATGAAAAACGGGGTGTGCGAACGGCAATTCGACCATTTCGAGGTCGGGAAACACTTTTTTCATGGCAGGACGGACGAAAATATCCATACCGAAATCGTCATTGATGAACAAAAAACCACCTGCGTTTAAGTAATTTCGCAAGTTTTCGGCTTCTTGATTTGAAAAGACAACGTTGCCGTGTCCCGTCATGTACAAAAACGGGTAGCTGAAAATATCCGCGCTACCGACTTCCACGGTCGCGTAGTCGGGGTCAAAATTTGTCCCCAAATTTTTATTGCAAAAATTCGCCAAATTTTTGAGCGAATTCACGTCGTTGTACCAATCGCCGCCGCCACTGTATTTTAAAAGGGCAAATTTCAGCGTCCGTTTTTGCGCCGAAAGCGGGGTTGTCAACAGACAAATTGAGAGTAGAAAAGCGAGTTTTTTAAACATTTTTATTTATTCGGTTTATGATTTTATAAAAGAGGACTCCTCAGTATAAACGTGATTTTAGAACGTTTTTGCTAAAAAATCAGCAGGCGTAATGATGGGAATACCTTGAAAAGGATGCAGAACGAGTAAATCTTTATCACCTGAAATAAGTACGTCTGCGTTTATTTCAACAGCGAGGTCAAGAAATTTATTGTCTTTTGGGTCGCGACAAGCCGTTATGAAAGGTTCTATGTTCAAGGCTCTCAATCCTTCAAATTGACTTTCCATAATAAATTCTTGGGCGCCTTCATAGTCAATATATTTCTGCAATTTAGGACGATTAATAACGTCCATGAATTCAGCGTAAGTTGCTTTAGACCAAAACAAATCTCCCTCCAAGCGTGCTTTTATTAACACTTTTAGAGACACAACGCCTGTTCTGAGAAGCGCGCTAAACAATACATTGGTATCTAAAACGAATCGTTTTCTCATTTTTCGTTGATGATTTCGTCAAGAATCTCTTGCGTTAACCCACGTTTTTGTGCCTCATCACCCATTTTGAGTGCAAGAGCGAGCCACTTATCTTCCTCTACTTGAGGTTTTATCGCAGCTCTTTTCGGCTGCTGCTTTTGGATTAAAAAATCCAAGAAATCCAAGAGGGATTCTCTTGCCGATGGATTTAATTGATTGTATTTAAGCACTATTTCTTCCATGATTTTCATTTTTTATCAACAAAAATAAGACTAAAATTTTAATAACTAACTGCTTTTATTCATTCAACAAATTAACCGTGTGACACGCCACAACACCCGCCGTTTCCGTCCTCAATCGGCTGTTGCCAAGGCTCACGCCGACGAAATTTTTCTTAAAAGCGGAAGCGACTTCGGCTTCCGTAAAATCGCCTTCGGGACCGATTAGTAGAACGACATTTTTCGATTTTTCGTACTTTATACTGAGGGGTCTTCTTTCGGCGTCGTTGCAATAAGCTATGAATTTTTGTTCGCCTTCGGCAAACGTTTGTTTCATAAATTGTTGAAAATCAACGGCTTCATTCATTTTTGGCAAATAGGCTTTGAGCGATTGTTTCATCGCGGAAGCCAAAACGCCTTTCAATCGTTCGGTTTTGACGACCGTTCTTTCCGAGCGTTTACAAATCAACGGCGTGATTTCATCAATACCAATTTCGGTTGCTTTTTCCAAAAACCACTCAAATCTATCCATATTTTTGGTCGGTGCAATCGCCATGTGCAAACGAAACGGCCGCGCCTCAAAATTTGTTGTCGTTTCTTTAATCGCAACGACACAATTGCGTTTGCCAACTTCAATAATCTCGCCCAAAAAAAGTTGTCCTTGCCCGTCGGTAAACTGCACGCTGTCCCCCTCTTTTCGGCGCAAAACTTGTGTCAAATGTCGGCTTTCGGTTTCGTCGAAATAGGCAAGATTGCCGCGTATGTCGGTTGTAAAAAAGAGTTGCATGGCGTTTTTAAATTGTTTGAAATTCTTAAATTGGGGCAAATTTATACATTTTTTCGACCTAAAACGGTCGAAATACTGAGGGGTCTATAAATCCTAAAAAGTAGTCGGCAACTTTAGTTGCCGC
>JAYUKJ010000946.1:0-7046 GCA_043764555.1 Saprospiraceae bacterium | reverse complement strand
ACGCGCAAATCGAGTTTTGGTTGAATGCCGTTGACAACGCTTGATTTCCCGACGCCCGATTGCCCGCTTACCATCGTTATTTTATCTTTCAAAACGGCAATTAAAGCCGCTAAACCGATGTTTTCGGTCGCCGAAACCAAGAGAACGGTGTAGCCAATGCGTTCATAAATCGTTTTCATTTTCTCAAAAATCATCATATCCGCTTCGTCGTACAAATCGGCTTTGTTGAACACAATGACCGTCGGAATTTCTTGTGGCTCAGTTGTCAACAAAAATCGGTCAATAAAACCTTGTTTCAGCGTTGGTTCAACGACCGTGACAAAAAGCATGGCTTGGTCAACGTTTGCGGCGAGTAAATGCACATCGTGTTTGCGGCGGGGCGATTGTCGAGCAACGTAATTGGTACGCGGCATAATTTTTTTTATCATGCCTTTACCTTCTTCTTCGATGATAAACTGCACAATGTCACCAACGGCAACGGGGTTTGTGAGTACCATATCGCCGAGGCGAAATTTACCCAAAATGCGGCATTTTACGATGTCGCTCGTGTCCGTTCTGCGGACGGTGTACCAACTGCCTGTTGATTTTATAACGGTTCCTTGAATCAAAATATTGTGGTCTAAATGATTTATAATCAATGACTTATGTAGTAGTTAGAACTGATTTTAACGTTAGAAATAAAGGCAAAAATGATAAATATACTGAGGGGGCCTAAATTTTCTCCAAATCCGTCGCCGTTACCCAACCTTCTTCGCCGTTTGCCAATTTGACTTTCGTTAATTCGCCAATTTTATCCACTATTTCTAACTTAATCCCTTCGTGCAAAGTGGCAGTGACTGCCGCGTTTTCGTTGGGCGCGTTGCGGAAAGCGGTTTCTTTTGACATCACGATGCCGAAAGTCGCTTCCGTCGTTTTTGCGGCATTATTGGTCATCAAAAAAATCAATAAACTCAAGGGCAATGCGACACAACCGACGATAAATCCGCGTTTTTTCCACGCTCTTTCCTTTCCCAAAAGCCAAATCGCGAAGCCGCCGCCGCTCAACCAAAGGCACAATAAACCCAAAATTGCCCAAGCATCTGCCGACAATGCGCTTCGCAATTGACGGTACCATTTGACGAAGAACACCTCCGAAACGGCTTCAATATCGTCGGTCACACGTCCACGAGCGACGCTTAGATTGGTTTGAATATCGGCATCAGTCGGCGATAATCGGGCGGCGCGTTCGTAATTCAGAATGGCGCGACCCGTTTGGTTGAGCCGAAAATAGCCGTTGCCGAGGTTGTAATACAGCTCCGTCGAGAACAGTTTCCCGCCTTTCAAAATCGTCTCGTATTGCTCAACGGCAAGCGGGAAATTGCCCGCTTGATACACTTGATTCGCGTTTTGAAAAAGCTTTTGAGCATCTCCTGCCGCGATTTTGGACGTATTAAAACCAAAGAAAAAAAGTGCTAAATAGCTGTAAATGAAGAACTTACGCATTTTTTTTAAAATAAATGATGAGTAATAAATGACGCATCCTTTTTTGAAGGACCCCTCAGTATATTTTTGAATTTTCCTAAAAATCTAATTCTGAAACGGCTAAAAACGCCATCAAGCCACTGCCAATTTCCATCGCCCGCTCGTCAATTTGCATCGTATCGGCGTGTAAACCGCTTGTGATATTTTCGGCTTCGTTCCGAACGCCGAGCCAATAAAAACACGCGGGCATTTGTTGGGCATAAACCGCAAAATCTTCGCCCGTCATTGCGGCTTCAATCGGCAACACGTTTTCGGCGCCAAGATACGCGATTGCCGCCTTTTTTACACGTTCCGTGACGGCTTCATCGTTGGGCAAAAAAGGAATACCGCGCTCAATAACGCAATCTGCGGTCGCACCGAACGCCTCGGCGACCGATGTCGCAATGCGCCGAATGTGTTCGTGGGCTTCGTAGCGCCACGTCTCGTTGTAAGCTCGCAAAGTACCCAACAATTCGACATCTTGCGGAATAACGTTGAAGGCAACGCCGCCTGAAATGCGCCCGATTGACAACACCGTCGCGTCCATCGGATTGGCTTTTCTTGCAACAATATGTTGCAAAGCTAAGACAATTTGACACGCCACCACGAGCGGGTCAATGCACAAATGCGGTTGTGCGCCGTGTCCACCTTGCCCCGTAACGCGAATTTTTATGGTATCGACCGACGCCATTATATTGCCACTTTTTAAAGCAATTTTTCCATAATCAAGTTGAGGATTGACGTGTTGCGCGATGATAGAATGCGGTTTTGGCGACAACAAAGCGCCGTCGGTTATCATCATATCGGCGCCGCTTGTGCCGTCGGGTTTCACGAATTCTTCGGCGGGTTGAAACAAAATCTTGACAGTTCCGTCAAATTTATCACGTAATTGCCACAAAATGCGCGCGGCAGTTAAATTCATAGCCGTGTGTGCGTCATGACCGCAAGCGTGCATGACGCCTTCGTTTCGGCTTTTGAAAGAAATATCATTTGCTTCCAATATCGGCAAAGCGTCGTGGTCGGAACGCAAAGCGGTTGTCTGTTTTTGAGGATTTTTAGTGGATTCGATGAGTGCCAAAACGCCCGTATTTGCCAACTCGCGATGCGGAATACCGTAAGCCGTGAGCGTCTCACTGATAAACGTTTTTGTTTTAAATTCGCAGTAAGACAACTCTGGGAATTGGTGCAGATGCCGCCGCAAAGCGACTGTTTCACCGTAGTATTTTTGGGCAAGTGCCTGTATCGTTGCTGCTAATGTCATATCTCAATTTTGGCACAAGGTACGGTTTCAGATTCCAAAGATTTCAAAAATTCCAGATTCCAAAGATTCCAAGGATTCCAGATTCCAAGGATTCCAGATTCCAAGGATTCCAGATTCCAAAAATTCCAAATTCCAAAAATTCCAAATTTCAAAAATTCCAAAAATTCCAAATTTCAAATTCCAGATTTCAAAGATTTTAAATCTTGAATTTGGAATCTTTGGAATTTGAAATCCTTGGAATTTGGAATTTGAAATCCTTGGAATTTGGAATTTGGAATTTGAAATCCTTTTAACGATTAATAACGAGTTTTTTGCGTGTCTTAGCATTCCCATCCGATACTTCAACGATGTAAACACCTGATTTTAAAGCACTTATATCGAGTCGAGAAGGACCCCTCAGTATAGAACTGATCTTTTGCGTCAAAACTTGTTGTCCTATTGTATTGAAGAATTTGACGGATAGATTACTCGTTTTTTCTAATTCTACGACTAAATCCACGGCATCCGTTGCGGGATTTGGTGCCAAATTAATGGCTTGTGCCAACCGACTATCCGCCAAACTATTGGCAACATCGTAGGAGAAAATGAACGAAAAATCCTGATTGTCCCCCACATCGTCGAACTCAAAATAGTAGGTTTGATTGGCTGTAACGTCTAAATTTTGAATGGAAACGGCGTTAATAATACCATTTGCCGCCGCGCAATCGTCGTCGCTGTCGGCAATCGGAACGAGTGCTGCGCACGCGCCACGATAGACCCACAATCGGGTGTCAACATCATTATTACACGCGTTTATGCTGATTTTTCCATTGCGCGCTGGCGTAAATTTGTACCAATTCGCTCTTGCTGCATCGCTTCTACTCGCAAAACCGAACAAAGAATCGACTTTTATGACGCCCGATGAAATAGCCGTTGCGGTGGCGCAAGTCTGCGTCGCGCGGGGCGTAAAAGCGGTAAGCGATAAGGAAAATGAGAACGAAATGGAATCCCAAGCATTGTCAAACTCGAAAAAATAGGGCGTTCCCGCTTTGACTGGTTTGGTGATGTTTGCGGCTATTTCGGCGCCTGTACCATCCATATCGCAAAAATCGTCGTTATATCCCGCACTAACGAGTCCCGCGCACGTGCCTGTGAACAAGGCGAGGCGCGTATCGGCACCGCCGCCGCAAGTCGAAATTGTCATTAAACCGTCCGTCGGTGGGGTGTATCTGTACCAAATGGCGCGTTTGGGAAAAGGGTAAAAATTGCTAAATGTCGCTACACCCAAGAACATGGTATCTACTTGATAGGCGCCAATTGCCGCAGGAATTGCTTTTGCGCAACCCGCGCCGTTGTTTTGAGCAGTCAATAAAAAAGGCAGATTTAGGAGTGCAATTAAGGCTGTGAATAATGGTTTTTTCATGAAAAAATGAGTTTTAATACGTGTGAAAACAGTTAAAGTAATGGGTCTAAAAAACGGTTAATTGCTCATCAAGAAGAATTCATTAAAGCCATTAGAATCATTTAAAAATGGATTTAATTTTACTAAAATAACAAAAAAAAGGACCCCTCAGTATAAAAGGCATTTTTAATAAAAAAACGTTAGCTCTTAATGATTTAAAAAACTTTAAAATGTTGAAAAGCAATTCATTGCAAAGGTTTTAAATCAAATTTAATTTTCCTTTTTTAATTAGAATTAATTGCAAAAAAGATAGAAAATGGATTGAAAACCGACCTTAAAGAATCAATTAAATAGCCATTATTTTTTCGCGCATCTTCACAATGGCAGACTTATTTATTTGTCCATAAATGTGTGGAAACAAATCCCCGTTTCTTGATTTTTCAATCACCAATTTTGACCTTAATAATGTTGGGTCAATTTCAATAATTAACACCCGTTCGCAACCTACAAAATAGCGTTTGAGTGACGCTTCAACTTGCTCGGCGTAGCTGCAATGAATAAAGCCCTCGCTTACTAAACTTTCCGCTTCGTAATTCGCGTCTTTTTGGTATTTCGCCCATTGTTCGAGCGTTGTCATGTGGTAAAAATTCATTTTTCTACTTTTTAATTGAAATGATGAAGAGGCGATTTTGAGACATCTCGTTGCCTATGCCTCGTGCAATTTTTAACATTGGTAACAGGAGATTTATTTTTTAAAGTGCAAAAATGCTTTTTTATCTTGAAAAATACATCAAAAACGCTTTTATACTGAGGGGTCTTCTTTTTACTATCTTTACGCCAAAAATTACTTGTATGACTACTTTTTTCTCAAAAATCGCCGCTTGGTATGCCGATTTTAAATTCGTAAAATTCGCTCAAAAAGGCGATGATGTTTTGAAATTCATTGCGCGGGTCTTTGTTTTCCTGCTCGTTTTTTGGATTTTATGGGCTTTTCGGCAGGCTTACCAAAATGATTCTTACACATTGTCGGCGTTCAATGTCCCACCTTCACTCGAAGCACGTGGTTATTCGGGAACCGTCGTAGTAGATAAAATTGTGGCAGAAATGCAGGCAATTTTGTCTAAGCGCTATTTCGACGAACAAAATCCCGAAGCGTATCGCCGCATCAACACGCAGCCGACTTTGCAATTTAACACGGAAAGTCGCGCAGGATATTTCGATTTACGCGCTCTTTTTCAGATGGGAAAAATGTTTTTGGGTAAAAAAGACAAAACAATTAGGGGACATATTACGCTCGATACGAATGTTATTCGTCTTGCTTTGTTACTGCCCGATGAGGCGGCGTTTCCATTAAGTATGAATAGCCGTGCGTCGCTTGATAGCCTTTTTCACCGTGTTGCCGTGCATTTGATTCGGCAGACGACCCCTCAGTATTTGGTCTATTATTACCTCGATAAGCAGGATTATGGCGAAGCTGAAAAACTGTTGGATGAAATTGATTTCAAATTAAACAATGAGCGCGATAAACTGACTTATACGACAGATAGGATTCAGTGGTACTTAGCTTGGACAAATTTTTTATTGGCTAAAAAAGACTATTCTGATGCGCTTCAAAAAATTGATGAATTGCAGAAATTATATCCGAAAGATTTGGCGGGCTACGCCCAAAAAGTCAATATTCTATTCAATCAAGTAGTGGAATTAGAAAATCAGAAAGCGGATAAAGTAACCGTCAAAGCCATTGCTCAACAGGCAACAGATTTGGCAGAATTCGTTGAACGTCAAAATCTTAGTAGTCAATTTTTAGATAAAAAAATGGCGCAGGGTTGGCTTTACTCTAATTGGGCGTATATGCTTCAAAAAGTCAATACCGACACCACAACAGTTTTAGCAAAATATCGAAAGGCGATTGAGTTATTGCCACAGGCTGCGGCTTCGTATAACAACTTATCTTATTTTTATATGGACAGCCACAACTATTCGGAAGCGGAGATTTATTTGAAGAAAGCTCTTTTTGCTGATTCTAAAGATGGTAACACTTGGGACACTTATGCCGAATTGATGTTGATAAAAGGCGATACTTCGCGGTTTTACAATTGTATCGAGCAAGCCTTAAAAAATCATAATCCTACCGAAGGCGTTTCTTCTGAGGGTTACGCAAAGGACGCTCGTTGGCAGAAGTTTTGGGGGGACTCGCGGTTTCTCAATTTGTTGGTTAAGTATAAGCGGTAAGTCTGTTAGAGTTGGGATTGGATGTTTATTGTATTGATGCATTTTTCTATTCTTCATTTGTGCATTTTTGACACGTATATATATACGTGTCAAATCTTCAATTTTCAGTTTTTACACGTTGTATATATACGTGCGGCTACTGTCTTAAAAGGTCCCCTCAGTATATAAGCCGTTTTGCACCTCGCGAAACGTCTTTTGCGTATTTGATAGGAGACAGACAAAGGCAAATGAAGTAAGTCGTTGACACGTATATATGTGCTACCAATTTTTAGCACATTTAGTCGCTTACGTATTAGTGTCAAAATATAACTCATTTTGAAGTTGAATGACACGTATATGTATGATAGGAGATAAAAGTGATTTTCTTGCACGATTTTGGGCATTTATAGACACATATACGCGTTTTATGCTGACGGATATTAAAATGAAGTGCATTGTGCGCATCCTGAGTTGATTAGATCTTTTCTTATGTTCGGGTTAAGATGCTATTTGGCACGTTTTGATTTTCTTTAAAAAAAATATAAGGTGTCTTTTTTGTTATTTTTTCGGAATTATGTTTGGTTTTAGTTTTGATATTTGCGTAATTTTGGGTTTCTGTGTTTCTGCGAACCGAATGATATTTGGTGTATATTTTTTATGTTTGATTAATTAGCTTAAAAAAGATTGTAAAAA
>JAYUKJ010000945.1:0-7059 GCA_043764555.1 Saprospiraceae bacterium | reverse complement strand
AAAAAACGCCCTGCTTTAAAAGCAGGGCGTTTTTTTTAATTTTTAATTTTTAATTTTTAGTTTTTAGTTTTTAATTTTTAATTTTTAGTTTTTAGTTTTTAGTTTTTAGTTTTTAGTTTTTAGTTTTTAGTTTAACCCAAGCGATACCCATTTAAAAAATCTTTAATAGTCATTCTTTTTCTGCCTTCCAACTGCACGTCAATTAGATTTATCAGACCATCCGATGTTGCTATTTTTAAGTAATTTTTTCCATCAGAAATGAATTTTCCCGCCGAATTTGGCTCAAAATCGCTTTTATACTGAGGGGTCCTATTTTCCAAATCCATGTCTTTTGACGCTTTGTAAACCTTCAATTTCAGACCATCTAAGGTTGTCCAAGCGGTCGGAAAAGGCGACAAACCGCGGATAAAATTATGCACTTCGGCGGTGGTTTTATTGAAGTCGATTTCGCAGGTTTCTTGAAAAATTTTAGGTGCGTGCGTTGCCGCAATGCCCAACTGTGGAAGTGGCGTAACTGTTTGTTCTTCAATGGCTTGCACGGTTTTCAATACGGTATTTGCGCCCAAGTCCATCATCCTATCATGCACTTCGCCCACGCTTTCGTCTTCGCCGATAGACAACGATTCACGGAAAATAACGTCGCCCGTGTCAATCTCATGTTTGAGAAAAAAGGTCGTAACACCTGTCTCTTTTTCACCATTTATAACTGCCCAATTCAACGGCGCCGCACCGCGATATTTAGGTAGGAGCGAGCCGTGCAAATTGAACGTGCCAAGCGGCGGCATCGTCCAAACAATTTCGGGCAACATTCGGAACGCAACGACGATAAAAAGGTCGGCGTTGAGCGTCCGCAGCGTGTCGATAAATTCGGAGTTTTTGAGTTTTTCAGGCTGCAAAACGCGTAGATTGTTGTCCACTGCGTATTTTTTTACCGCCGATTGCAATATTTGCTTGCCGCCTCGGCCGCCCATTTTGTCGGTTGCCGTAATGACCGCCGCAACGTCGTAGCCATTTTTAACTAATATATCGAGTGACGGAACGGCAAAATCGGGCGTTCCCATGAAAACTATTCTCATTATTTTGATGCTTTTTATTTTTTATTTTAAGGAATAATGCCGCAAAAATAAGGCATTATAACATAGTTTTACCGCTAAAACGAAATCTATTGACAACGACACGGTATATTGACAATAAATAAATAATATCTTAATAGTTCAAAATCAACTGATTACTATCGAAAAATTTCACTAACTGCTAAAAATTAAATCCTCAAAATGTGTTTAATTGAAACACTTTATCCATCACAAAGCAACCTTAAAGAATGTCAAAAATAAGACTCAAACGCAAAATTAATCTTTTAGACGCCACGATGCTCGTCATGGGTTCAATGATTGGTAGCGGCATTTTCATCGTATCGGCAGGCGTTGCGCAGCAAGTCGGCTCGCCTGCGTACATCCTCATAACGTGGTTGGTGGCGGGTATTTTAACAATCATCGCCGCGTTAAGTTATGGCGAATTGGCGGGTATGATGCCAAAAGCGGGCGGTCAATACGTCTATTTGCGCGAAGCCTACGGCGAATTAGTCGGTTTTTTATTCGGCTGGACAACGTTTTTGGTGATTGAAACGGGCTTGATTGCGGCCGTTTCAATGGCTTTTGCCAAGTTTGCGGCGGTGTTGATGCCGTCGCTTTTCGAGCCTTTGGAGTTGTTTACCATCGGTAACTTTACGTTTACGACGATTCAATTAACCGCTTTTTTGGTGCTTAATCTGTTGACATTCGTCAATTTACAAGGCATTGAATTGGGAAAAATGGTGCAAAATCTGTTCACTATGACCAAAGTTTCGGCTTTGGGTATGCTCATTTTGATTGGTTTGTACGTCGGTTACGACAGTTTTTATTGGCGCGTTAACATGGCTGATTTTTGGCAACCTTTCAAGACGGTTGTCGAAAATGGGGTAGTGATTAAAATGCCTTTGAGCGGTTTTACGCTCGTTTCGGCCGTCGGTTTGGCGATGATTGGCCCTATTTTCAGCTCATCGGCTTGGAACACGATTACTTACGCGGCGGGCGAAATTATTGAGCCGAAAGTCAATATTCCGCGCAGTTTGTTTCTTGGAACGCTCGGCGTTGCCATTTTGTACGCGCTGGCCAACTTGACATATATTGCTCTTTTACCAACCGTTGGCACGCCGATTGGCTCGGATGTAGCGGCACACGGTATTGCTTTTGCGAGCGAAGAACGCGTCGGCACCGCAGTTGCCGAAGTGCTTTTTGACGATATGGGCGCGGATGTGATGGCGGTTTTCATCATGATTTCGACTTTTGGTTGCGTCAACGGCATCATTCTCGCGGGTGCGCGGGTTTATTACGCAATGGCGCAAGACGGTTTGTTTTTCAAACGCGCTGCACAACTCGATACGAAAACGCGCGTCCCGCGTTTTGCTTTGATTATTCAAGCGGTCTGGGCGAGCGTTTTGTGTTTATCAGGTACTTATTCTGATTTGTTAAAATATGTAACTTTTGCTACGTTGCTTTTTTATATCTTGACAATCGGCGGCGTGTTTATTTTAAGAGTAACGTCGCCCGACGCCGAGCGTCCTTACAAAGCCTTTGGTTATCCATATATTCCAGCTATTTACATATTGGTAGCATCTGCTATTTGTATTAATTTATTGGTTTTTGAATCACCAATTTCTTTGTTTGGTTTGTCCGTTAAACCAAGTTGGGTTGGTTTAAGCATCGTTTTATTGGGCATTCCTGTTTATTTTTTAAGAAAAAAAGGCGAAAATACTGAGGGGTCCCTTTCTAAAGAGTAATCGCGTTTTTGCGTTTTTGATTGGGCAACTTTTAAAAAGCTGTCAAATCTACAAATCTTATACGCACTTTAGAATTTAAAATATGTATAAAAAAGTCTTCGTGTCCGAAATACACGATTACCTTTGCTCGAATTTAAATACTTGAATCATCAAATTTTTTAATAATGCTGATAATTGTAGATAGTGGCTCCACAAAAGCCGACTGGCAAATCGTACACGCGGACGGACGGCGCGAACTGCAAACAACGATGGGTTTTAACCCGTTTTTTCACGATGAAGACCGCGTTGAGTCCGAATTGAAGAAAGAATTTGTCCATCATGTTGCCGTGAAAAAGGTCGAATCTGTTTGTTTTTACGGCGCTGGCTGCTCCGATAAAATGCGCTGCGACATTATAAAACGCGGCTTAGAGCGTGTTTTCACGAATGCGAACGTATCGGTTGACCACGATTTGTTGGCATCGGCGCGCGCGGCTTGCGGCTCGTCGGAAGGCATTGCGTGCATTATTGGAACGGGTTCAAACACGTGTTTGTACGACGGAAAAAACGTCATTGACAATGTCTCAAACCTCGGTTATTTGCTCGGCGATGAAGGCTCTGGTTCACATTTGGGTAAGTTGCTGATTCGTGGTTATTTTTATCGAGAATTGCCTGATGATATTCAAGAAAAATTTATCGCTCAATACGGTGCCGATAAGCGGGTGTTCGTAAATCACATTTACTCGGAAGGTGCAAACGTCTATTTGGCAGACTTTGCGAAGTTTTTTTCGGCAAATCGGGCGCATTTTTACATCCAAAAATTGGCTGCTGAGGCGTTTGCGGAATTGACAAAACGTCATATTCTGAAATATGAAGGTTGCCATCATTTGCCCATCAATTTTGTCGGCTCCGTGGCACATCATTTTCAAGATATTTTAAAAATTGTCCTCGATGAGCATGATTTGAATCTCGGCATCATCATAAAAAAACCAATCGATAAGCTCGTCGAATATCATCTCAAAAATATCAATACGAAGTATGAAGCATGAAGTATGAAGCATGAAGTAGTATGACACGTCGTAAAAAATTAGAAATAGGTTCACTCAGTATAAAAAGATTTTCTTCTAATTTCTTAATTTTAGAACATTTACAAAGTTTCATATTTGATACTTCATACTTCGTACTTCATACTTCATATTTCATATTTCATACCTATAAAAAGACACCACCAATTTTATCAAATATCCCCCTCAGTATTTTTACTTAAATTATGGCAAAAGACATTAAAAGAATCGCCGTTTTCACATCTGGCGGTGATGCTCCGGGTATGAACGCGGCGATTCGCGCCGTCGTTCGCACGGCAATTTACCACGATTTGCACGTTTTTGGCATCGAACGTGGCTATCAAGGCATGATAGAAGGTAAACTCAAACGCCTTGAAACGGGCGACGTCGGCAACATCATTCAGCGGGGTGGTACGATGCTCAAAACGGCGCGCTCGATGGAATTTATGACGCCCGAAGGTCGCGCGAAAGCGCATGATTCGCTCGAGTCGTTTGACATTGATGCATGCGTGGCGATTGGCGGAAATGGCACTTTTACGGGTGCGAAAATTTTCTCATCTGAGTATGATATTCCAATGATTGGCGTTCCCGGAACGATTGACAATGACCTCTACGGCACCGATTTGACGATTGGTTTTGACACGGCAATCAACACGGCAATGGAAGCAGCGGATAAAATTCGCGATACCGCTTACTCGCACAATCGCTTGTTTTTCGTTGAAGTCATGGGGCGGCATTCGGGTTTTATTGCCCTGCATTCGGCCATTGGTTCGGGCGCGGGCGGCGTTTTGATTCCTGAAGAAAATTCGACAATTGAAGACCTGATTTTGCAACTTAAAAAGGCCGCAAAGCGTGGAAAACCGTTCGGCATCATCATTATTGCCGAAGGAAACAAGTATGGCGGTGCCGAACAAGTTGCTAAATTGGTTCAAGCGCAAGTGAGTTCTTACGATACAAAAGTGACAATTATTGGGCATTTGCAACGCGGTGGCTCACCGACTTGCATTGACCGCGTGCTGGCGAGCCGCTTGGGTTACGAAGCGGTTGAAGCACTGATTCGGGGCGAATCGAACGTGATGGTCGGTATCAAAAACAATCAATTGTCCTATACGTCTTTTGAAGATGCGATTACGAAGGAGAAAAAAGTGAGCCAAGACATGATGCGGATGGCGCAAATTTTGGCTTTGTGAGCGCGGTAATGATTGGGCAACTTTTAAAAAATTGCCCAATCTGAAATAATTATTGAAACGTAATGCATTTATTTACGTTAAAAAAAAGCAAAAAAGATGTCGAGCGCCTTGAAAAGCGTTGGACATTTTTAGTTTTGCGGCGTTTTAGCGCTTGAAGTTGCTTTACATCACGTTTGAAATAACACAATAAAAAATATATGGATATTTCAGTTATCATTCCTCTACTCAACGAAGCCGAATCGTTGCCCGAACTCGAAGCGTGGATTCGCCGCGTTATGGATGAGCATAAATTTAGCTACGAAATTTTGTTCGTTGACGATGGCAGCCGCGACACGTCTTGGCAAGTTATTGAGCAATTGGCGGCCGCAAATCCGTCCGTTCGAGGCATCAAGTTTCGGAGAAATTATGGCAAATCGGCGGCTCTAAATACGGGTTTTACTGCCTCAAATGGCAACGTGGTTATCACGATGGACGCCGATTTGCAAGACTCGCCCGACGAGATTCCCGACCTTTATCGGCTCATTGCTGTGGAAGGTTTCGACCTCATAAGTGGTTGGAAACAAAAGCGTTATGACCCCCTCAGTAAAACGATTCCCACGAAGGTTTTTAATTGGGCAACGCGTAAAGTGAGCGGCATCAACAACCTGCATGACTTTAATTGCGGCTTGAAATCGTACAAAAAAGACGTCATAAAAAGCATCGAAGTTTATGGTGAAATGCACCGCTACATTCCCGTTTTGGCGAAGTGGTCGGGCTTTGAAAAAATCGGTGAAAAGGTCGTTCAACACCAAGCGCGCAAGTACGGCGTGACCAAATTTGGTTGGGAACGCTTCATAAATGGCTTGTTAGATTTGCTCTCCATTTCGTTTGTTGGCAAATTTAGCCGCCGTCCGATGCACTTTTTTGGGATGATGGGATTGTTGACATTCTTCATTGGTTTCTGTTCGGCAGCCTTCGTGGGTTTGTCGAAATTGTACCGTTTATCCAACGATTTACCGACGGTTTTGATTACCCGAAACCCTTATTTCTACATCGCTTTGACGATGATGATACTCGGAACAATGCTGTTTTTGGCGGGTTTTCTCGCCGAAATGATTGCCCGCAACTCACCGACCCGCAATTGGTACGTCGTTGAAAAAGAAGTTTAATTGATTCAATTTAAGCATCTATCGCTTTGATTTTATTAATCGAACAAAGTAGTATTTGTTAGTTTATTAGCCTCGGATTATCGATTTTCACTCATTTAATTTGGTGGATGTCATTGATTCCGAGGCTAGTTTTGTTTGACAAGGACCCCTCAGTATAAAAGTCTTTTTTTTACTTTTTTTTGACCATTAACAAATATAAACACGAAATGTGTTTATATTTGACGCTAAAGAATCCAAAACACTGAATATTCTAACAACAATACCAAGTAACAATTCTTTTTTTAACTAATTAAATGACAAATACCAATGATTACAGCAGAAAACAAAATTCGTATTTTAAGCGTGCTGAGTATCTTTGAAACGGGACATCGCGATGGCGATTACACCGATGTAACGGTTCTTAAAGATGCCACAAACGACGACGGCAGCCGTTTTCACCAAATCACTTACGGACGACATCAGACCACCGAACAAAGCCATTTGTTGGAGCTTTTGACGCGTTATTTGGAAAAAAATGGACAATTTGCGGACAATATTCGTCCGTATCTCCCCAAAATCGGCAATGGCGCTTTGGCTAAAAATGATGAGTTCTTGAATTTGCTCCGCAAAGCTGGTAAAGACCCGATTATGCGCGACACCCAAGACACTTTTTTTGACGAAGTGTATTACACGCCCGCTTTTGAATTCTTTGAAGCGAATGGTTTCAAATTACCCCTTAGTATGTTGGTTATTTATGATAGCTATATCCATTCTGGGAGCATCAAAGACTATTTGCGAAAGCGTTTTGCGGAAGTGCCGCCACGCCGAGGCGGCTTGGAAAAAGCCTGGATTAAGGCTTACGTCCGCGTGCGCCACGAATGGCT
>JAYUKJ010000944.1:0-7066 GCA_043764555.1 Saprospiraceae bacterium | reverse complement strand
CGATGAATACACCGATGTTGAGTACCGATGGTTTTGCGGAAGCTGTAAAAGCGGCAAATAAAGCTGATGTCGTCGTCGTAGCGGTCGGCGAACGCGGTTGGATGACGGGCGAGGCGGCGTGTCGGACGGATATTGGTTTGCCGGGCGTTCAGTCGGCTTTGATATTAGAATTAATTAAAACGGGAAAACCCGTGATTGTCGTGTTAATAAACGGGCGTCCGCTGACGTTCCCCGAAGTGGCGGACAAGGCGACGGCGATTGTCGAAACATGGTTTGGTGGCACGGAGGCGGGCAATGCGATTGCCGATGTGTTGTTTGGCGACTACAATCCGTCGGGCAAATTGCCAATGACTTTTCCGCGTTCGGTGGGGCAAATTCCCTTGTATTACTGCCAAAAAAACACGGGACGACCGTTTCAAGCGGATAATAAATACTCGTCAAAATACATGGATGCCCCGAACACCCCTCAGTATCCGTTCGGTTTTGGGCTGAGTTACACGTCTTTTTCCTACGAAAATATGGGCGTTAATCGCTCGACTTTTGGTTTTAACGACAAATTGGAGGTGTCTATAAACGTCAAAAATACGGGCGAACGCGACGGGGCAGAAGTGGTGCAATTGTACGTCCGCGATGTCGTCGGCAGTATTACGCGACCGTTGAAGGAGTTGAAAGGATTTAAAAAAATATTCTTGAAAAGGGGCGAATCGCAAACCGTTAATTTCACTTTGACCGCCGAAGATTTGGCATTTTATCACGCTAATTTGGAGAAAACGGCGGAGGCAGGAGACTTTGATTTGATGATTGGCGGTGCTTCGGATGCGGTTAAAACGGTGAGAGTTTCGTTGAAATAGGACCCCTCAGTATATGGCGTCTTTTCGGCATCCCGAACATCGGGAAAAGGCATTTTGGACGTAACGCGACTTTCAAGTCGCGGAGTTAAAAAGCCGCGACTTGAAAGTCGCGTTACGGTATTAAAGGTCGGTGAACGGATTTATATAATCCAAACCTTCAATTTTTTTGAAATCGCTGTCATTTTTTGAAATCAAAGTAAGGTTGTGGACAATGGCAGTTGCGGCTATGACAGCATCGGGTAGCTTGATTTTACGCGTTTTACGTATTTCGATAGTTTTATCAGCAATAGAATCGGCAAGTGACCAAACTACTGACAAGTTGATAAATTCTTTTAATAACAACTCCTCTGATTCAGGGGCATTAAAGCCAAGAATCTCAATTTTATTGATGATAGATATAGAGATTTGATGGCTAAAAAGCATGCGCTCTGTCCAAATAATGGCGTGATTTGGCAAGTTGCCGCCTATGAAATCAATAACAGCGTTGGTATCATACAAATATTTTAGTCCCATTCTTCGCGCATTTTTTGAAGTTGAAGATGTAAATCAGCCGCCGTTTTTTTCGACATTCGACCGCCTAATTTTAGTTCAGACATTACAGAAATAGGATTATCTATTTCTGTAATTTGCTCCTTGTCTTTTATGTCATTAAGATATTTAGACAACTGATTTTGTACATCATTCGTAGCCGAACGCACAACTTGTAAGACAATCACCTCAACATCGGTATTGTCAAAATTAGTAGGCATATCAATCAATAATTGCCCATTTTTTACGGTCAATAACACTTTATAAGCATCCATTTTCAATAAATTTTTAACAAAGTTACACGTTTTTTTCAAAAAATAGACCCCCTCAGTATTTTCTTACTAAAAACTTAAACAACAATAAAAGTATGAAAAAACAACTACTTTTTCTACTATTTATCGCCTCAAATGCCGCCCTTTTCGGGCAAGCGATAACCGTTCAAGGCAGAGTGTCGGACGCCAAAAACGACGAAGCACTCGTCGGTGTGAGCATCGTTTTGAAAGGCACGACGGTTGGTACATTGACCGATATTGATGGCAATTACACGCTCGAAAAGGTCGCGCCGAACGCCATTTTGACGTTTACTTACGTCGGTTATTTGTCGCAAGACATTGTTGTGACCAACAAAAAAATCAATATTGAACTGCAAGAAGAAACGTCATTGCTCAAAGAATTTGTCGCCGTCGGCTACGGTACGCAGAAAAAAAGCGATTTGACAGGCGCCGTTGGTTCCGTCAAAGGAAAGGATTTGCAAAGCATCGCCACGGGTTCGGTTGACCAAGCTTTGGCGGGTAAAATCGCGGGCGTTTTTGTTACGCCGTCGTCGGGTTCGCCCGGGGCGGGGGCGGTCATTCGCATTCGTGGGACGGGGACTTTGAATAATTCTAACCCCATTTACGTTGTTGACGGAATGATATTGGACGATATTAATTTTTTGAATCCAAATGAGGTAGAATCTGTCGATGTTCTAAAAGACGCGTCGGCAACCGCAATTTATGGTGCGAAAGGCGCAAACGGCGTAATTATCGTCACGACAAAGCGGGGTGAAGCGGGCAAAAAGAGTTCGATTTCATTGTCGAGTTACTATGGAGAACAGTCGCTGATGAAACAAATCCCCATGATAAACGGCTCGGAATACGTTTTGCTCCGAAACGAAGCTGCCAAAAATCAAGGGCTACCCGATATTCCGTTCAAAAATCCTGAAAAATACGGCGTTGGCACAAATTGGGCGGATGAGATTTTTCGTGCGGGTGCGCCGATGCAAAACGTCAATCTTTCGGCACGGGGCGCAAGCGACATCATGTCGTACAGCATCAGTGGCGATTACTTCAAACAGGACGGAATACTGAGGGGGGGTGATTTTCAACGTTTGTCATTAAGAATTAATAATGATTATAAACTCAACAAATTCATTAAGTTAGGTCATAATTTTTCATTGGTTGACCAACAGAACAACAATGCGGCGGGTGTCATTTACGATGCTTATTACGCCGCGCCGATTGTGTCGCCGCGTGATTCGTTGGGCAAATTTAGCAACGTCAATTCCACTTCGGGCGTTGGCAATCCCGTTGCTTCGCAATATTACAATAGCTTCAATAAGGGAAAAACGTTTAGAACGGTGGGCAATTTTTTCATTGATTTGACCCTGTTGAAAGGCTTGACTTTTCGTTCCAATTTCGGGATGGATTTGGTCAATTCCGAAGGGCGCAGCTTTATACCCGTTTTCTTTGTGAGCGATATTCAGCAAAGTAAAGAGAGTTCGCTCAAAGCTTATCGCAACAAATCCATTAATAAATTGTGGGAGAATACGCTCAATTACGACGTTACTTTCGGCAAACACCACCTCAATCTCTTGGCGGGTACGTCGGCTCAAAGCAACGATTTTGTTCAAATTGAGGGTTCGGGAACTAATTTGTTGGGCGACGTCAATAATCTCGAAAAATCGCTTGACGACCTTCTTTTTATCAACAAAGACGTCGTTCAAGGCGCACGGTCGGTTGACGAAAGCAGCGAACTTACACGCACGTCTTCCCTTTTATTCCGCGCTAATTATACATTCAATGAAAAATATCTATTAACGGCTTCATTGCGCCGCGACGGTTCTTCGCTTTTTGGCAAAGACCGCCGATTTGGTAATTTTCCGTCCTTTTCTTTGGGTTGGCGACTAAAACAAGAAGCCTTTTTTAAGCAAATTGATTGGTTATCTAACCTAAAACTCCGCGTAGGCTGGGGCGCGACGGGTAACGGCAATATTGGCCGCATTGCAGGAGACACGAAAAGTCCGAAAGTAAAAGGCGGACTTGACGCCGTTTTTGGTCCCGATGAACGCTTTAGACCAGGCGGAACGCTTCTAAAATTGGCCAATCCACAATTGGGTTGGGAGGCGACGCAGCAAACAAATATTGGTTTTGAATTCGGCTTTCTGAACAACCGCCTCACGGCTGAAATTGATTGGTACAACCGCAACACATCCGATATTTTGATACGATTACCCATTCCTTACTACGTCGGCGTTGAAGAACCGCCCGTTGTCAATGCTGCGCGGGTTGTAAATCGCGGTTTTGACCTTAATTTGGGTTGGCGCGACCGTTTAAAACGCTCTTTATTCGGCTATCATATCAATTTTATTGCCTCTACGGTTGAAAACAAAGTCTTGTCTTTGGGCGCAGGGAAAGAGGAATTAGTTGGCGGTGACGTCGGCGAAGGCGGCAAACTCGGCACGCGGACGGTCGTCGGTGGACCCATCGGCGCGTTTTACGGCTACAAGGTTGCGGGCATTTATCAGAATGCCGAACAGTTAAAAGCGCTCCCAAAACGGGCGAATGAAACGGCGGGAACGGACGTTAAAATCGGCGATATTGCTTACGCGGATATAGACGGTGACGGCGTGATAACGACGAAAGACCGAACAAATTTGGGCAGTCCAATTCCCAGTTTTATTTTTGGTTTCAACATCGGTGCAGATTGGAAAGGTTTGGATTTTTCCATGCAAATCAACGGTGTACGCGGTAATAAAATTATTAATTCAAAGCGTTTAGCGCGTTTTTCAACGGGCAATTTTGAGCAATCCTTTTTGAATCGTTGGACAGCCGAAGGCACGTCAAATCTCGAACCGCGTGTGACAATCGGTGGTCGGAATTACGAAGTATCAGAACGTTTTATCGAAGATGGCGCGTTTACGGCTATTCGCAATCTGCAAATCGGCTACACACTACCCCTCAGTATTGCGCGGAATTTACGGATGCAAACCCTACGTATATATGTGTCGGCAACAAATTTGAAAATGTGGACAAAATATTCAGGTTATACGCCCGAAATCGTGAGTGATAGCTTTGATACCTTGTCGGTTGGCATTGATAGAGGCGTTTATCCTGTGGCAAAAACGGTTAGCGCGGGTGTTTCGGTAACATTTTAATTGCTTTTAACACGTCTTTTTTTAACACATAGGCACATAGGACACATAGTTTTTCTTTTTTATCAAAAAAAAACCAAATGGGGACCCCTCAGTATAAAATCAAAAATTGAGCATTTTTTAGTAAAAAAAAGAAAAAACTATGTGTCCTATGTGCCTATGTGTTAAAAAAAACACTAAAATTGATAAAATAATGAAGTTCTTAAATCAAAAAATAGCTAAAGTCGCATTCGCTCTTGCCCTGATTTTTTCGGTAAGTTGCAAACCCGAATTCCTTGAAGTTGTCCCGCGTGGCAGCTTGACCGCCGATAACTTTTACAAAACCGCCGAACACGCGGAATTGGCGACAAACGCCGTTTACAACGTCATGCGGCGGTGGGAAGTCACCGTTTTTGCCTACTTGGGTTGCACGGATATTCTCTCCGACGACGCCGACAAGGGTAGCGAACCGAACGATGCTTTGTTCATTTTAGAGATGGATAATTTGACTTTTGATGCAGGAAATCTTGCGCCTTTGTCTTGTTGGGACGGTTATTATCGGGCTATTTATCGGGCGAATATTGCGATTCAAAAAATTCCTGCGATTGAGATGGACGCCAAATTACGGGCGCGTTATGTGGCTGAGTGTCAATTTTTACGGGCGCATTTTTATTTCAATTTGGTGCGTTGGTTCGGCGATGTGCCGTTGGTTTTGACACCCCTCAGTCCCGACGAGTTCAAACTCACTCGGACATCTTCGGCGGAGGTTTACAAGCAAATTATCAAAGATTTGACGGAATCTATCGCTGTTTTGCCCGAAAAATCGCAATATCCAAGTGCCGATTTAGGGCGCGTGGCACGCGGTGCAGCGCGTGGTTTGCTTGCAAAAGTGTATTTGACGACCAAAGATTACGCGAATGCGGAAAAATACGCGCTCGAAGTTATTAATTCAAATGAATATACTTTGCTGTCTGATTATACCAAAATCTTTTTGCCCGAAGGCGAAAATTCCTCTGAATCGCTTTTTGAAATTCAATGTACGGCTAAGGCAGAACGCCAAACTTTTGATGCGCCTTATGACGGCGGCTCGCAATTTAATGAAGTTCAGGGGGTTCGGGGCAGTCCGAATTTAGGTTGGGGTTTCAATCGGCCTTCAAATTCGTTTATTTTAGAATTTGAGTCGGGCGACCCGCGTCGAGATGCGTCAATTCTGTACGAAGGCGAAGTGTTGCCCGACGGCTCGGCGATTGTCGAAAAAAATCCCAATTTGTTCAATGCCCGTTTCAATCAAAAAGCGTGGACACCTGCCCACGTCGGTTTCAATTACAATGGGCCGGGCAATATTCGCATTTTACGTTATTCGGATGTCTTGTTGATTGCCGCCGAAGCGATGAATGAAAATGGCAAATCCACCGCTTTGACCCACTTAAATGCCGTTAGAAAACGCGCAAGAGGCACAAATACGAATATTTTACCCGATGTTACGTTGACCGATAAGGTGAAAATCCGCGAAGCAATTTGGCACGAACGCCGCGTCGAACTCGGCATGGAACAACAGCGTTGGTTCGACCTCGTGCGGACAGGACAAGCCGAAGCTGCCTTGACAAAACACGGCAAAACCTTCGTCAAAAACAAGCATGAATTGTTGCCCGTTCCACAAAAAGAGATTGATTTGAGCAGCCAATTGTTGAAGCAAAATCCAGGGTACTGAAATATTTTTTAGAAAAAAAGGACCCCTCAGTATAAAGCCGTTCCGATGCATCGGAACGGCTTTTCTATTAACATTATGAGCGTTTAAACGCTTCTTCATAGACCGTAATCCATTCCGTTACGGACATTTTAGCTGCCAATTCGCCAATCAAGTCGATGGGAATATCCGTTGTTTTTTTGAAACGCATACAGCTTTTTCCCATATCTAATTTTGATTTATAACGCTTTGCATATGCCGTTGTAAACCATTCTAACAACGTCGGATTGGCGTACAAACCCATGTGATACACCGCAATAAAGTTCTTTTGCCCCGCCAAACTGATGAATGGCAGTGGCAGTTTTGGCGTGCAATGATAGCCACTCGGATAGATAGAGTGGGGGACAACGTAGCCCAACATCCCATAACTCATGACTTCTTCATAGCCTTTGGGCAAGTTCCCTAAAATCGCTTCGCGGATGGCTGAAACAGCTTGTTTTTTATCATCGGGCAAAGCGTCTATGTAATCTTGTGGTAGTTCAATTTTTGACGACATGATTTTATTTTTAAACGAATGCAATGATACTGAAAAATCCTAATGGGGATTTA
>JAYUKJ010000943.1:0-2118 GCA_043764555.1 Saprospiraceae bacterium | reverse complement strand
CGAAAGTTTCGGACATGAACGAGTGAGACCCGTCGTCGGTCAAAAAGATTTTATTCATTGTTTAAGTTACTTTTTACAGGTTTAAAATTAAATTAATTATTTAGGTGAAACGAATGATGAATGATGAATGATTGTAAATATTTTAAAATCAACAAATTATATGGAAAATGACTTTTATACTGAGGGGTCCTATTTTTGAACATTTGCAAAGCAAATCATTCATTATTCATCATTCCAAAAAATCATTTCTTTTCAAAGAACGCTAATAAGTCGCTAATTGTTTCTCTAAAATCCTTGCGATTGAGGATAAAATCGACGAAGCCTTTTTCTAACAAAAACTCTGATGATTGAAAACCTTCGGGCAAATCACGTTTAATCGTTTCACGAATAACGCGCGGTCCCGCAAAGCCAATCAATGCGCCCGGTTCTGCCATATTAATATCGCCCAACATCGCGTAACTTGCCGTCACACCGCCCGTTGTCGGGTCGGTCATAAGTGAAAAATAGGGAATACCTTCTTTGGCCAATTGACTCAATTTAGCCGATGTTTTAGCCATTTGCATCAATGAAAAAGCCGCCTCTTGCATCCGCGCACCGCCCGACTTAGATATTATCATAAAAGGTACTTTCAAACGACGGCTGTGGTCAATGCCCCGCGCAATCCGCTCGCCGACAACCGAACCCATCGAGCCACCAATAAACGTAAAATCCATGCACGCTACCACAATCGGACGCCCTTTGACGACGCCCACGCCGACGGAAATTGCGTCGGTCAAACCCGTTTTTTTGACCGCATCCGTCAAACGGTCGGGATAGGCTTTTGTATCATTAAATTTTAAAATATCTTTTGAAACAATTTCCGAAAAAAGAACCTCGTGCTTGCCTTCATCGAACAACAATCTGAAATAATCTCTCGAACCAATCCGCCCGTGCATATCACATTGCGGGCATTTGTTAAAGTTTTCTCGGTACTCCTTCATCGTCGAAGTGTGCGCACAGCGCGTGCATTTATGCCAAATACCTTCTGGTGCTTCTTTTTTATTGGCAGTGGCAGTTTTGATGCCGTCTTGTAAACGTTTGAACCAACCCATATTTATTTTTTAAATTGACGATTTCAAAGAGATACTTGTTAAGTTGAGAAATTGATTACTTTTGATTTGTAAATGTACAGAACAAGCGGCAAAAGTAGTCAAATATTTAAAACGAACAAATGTATGGAATTTGGAAAATTAATGAACATTTCGGCGGTCAATTTTTCACTGCCGCCCGACGACCCCAAAACGACTCAACTACTGCGCGCGGCAACCCCGCGCGTGGGTTTGCCGCGCGTCTATGTCGGTTGCACGGGATGGGCGATGAAAGATTGGTGCGGCTGGGTCTATCCAAAGACTTGTAAATCAACGGATTATCTCAAATATTACGGGCAACAATTCAACACAATTGAGTTGAATACAACGCATTATCGGACGCCTTCTTTTGACGATATTCGGAAATGGTACGACCAAACACCCGCCGATTTTAGGTTCGCGCCAAAGATGTTGCAAACCGTTTCTCACGCCAAAAACTTAGGATATGGCACGGGTTTGACGGGGCAATTTTGTGAAGCCATTTTAGAATTAAAAGAAAAACTCGGCGTGTGCTTCATGCAACTGCCCGAATATTTTAACGCCACCAATTTGCCAATTCTTGAAAAATACCTTACTAAATTGCCTAAATCAGTGCCTTTTTCGGTAGAATTGCGTGGAACTGACTGGTTCAATGCAGCCACTAATGCTCAAAAAGAGACCCCTCAGTATCTGAACGATTTTTTCACCATTTTGGAAGAAAATAAGGTATCGACCGTCATAACCGACGTTTCGGGACGCCGCGATGTCCTCCACCAACGCCTCACGACGCCAACGGCAATTGTTCGTTTTATCGGCAATGATTTGCACCCAACGGATTTTACGCGGCTCGATGAATGGGTTGAACGCCTGAAAACGTGGTTTGAATTGGGTTTACACGACGTCTATTTTTTTACGCACGAACCCGATAATTTGAATGCACCACGGCTCGCAAAATATTTTCAAGAGAAAATTGAGGCAAATTTCCCCGCTATACTGAGGGGTCCTAAATTTT
>JAYUKJ010000942.1:0-7090 GCA_043764555.1 Saprospiraceae bacterium | reverse complement strand
CTGCGCCTATACGAAAGCCGCGCAAACGGTCTTCTTTGACGTTTTTGGCGGTCAAAAATACGATTGGAACCGTTGAATCAAGGCTTCGTATTTCGGACGCAATCGTGAAACCATCTTTTTGCGGCAGCATAACATCGAGCAAGCACAATTGAAATTTTTCGCGCTCAAAAACAGGCATTACCGCCGCACCGTCCGTGATTAATTGGACGTCAAAACCCGTCATTTCGAGATAATCTTTGACCAAATATCCCATGTTTTCGTCGTCTTCGACGAGCAGGATTTTTGTTTTCGTTTTGCTATTTTCCATCTATTATTATTGGTTATTGAAGTAGGATTAGAAGGATTTTTGGAGGATTTAATAGGATTAATAACGACATAAAGAATCCTATTAAATCCTCCATAAATCCTTCTAATCTTACTTCTAAAAAAAGGAACTCCTCAGTATAATTCAATAAAAAACGTACTTCCGCGGCCCAATTCACTGTCAACTTTAATCGTTCCGCCGTGCGCTTCAACAATCATTTTGGCGTAAGTTAAGCCCAAGCCAAAACCTTTGATATTGTGGACATCGCCCGTGGAAACGCGGTAAAACTTGTCAAAAATGCGCTTTTTTGCGTCGTTTTCTATGCCAATGCCTTTGTCGGCAACAGAGATTTTCAAACCCCTTTTCGTGTTTTCGGTGCTGATAATTATCTCTGGTTTGTTGTTAATTGAGTATTTGACCGCATTGTCAAGGATGCCATAAATGACGTTCTCTAAGTGCAATTTATCGACATGAATCAAAGGCAAACTGGCTTTATTTTTAAATAAAATTGACCCATTTAATTGCTGAATCCGCAAATCAAAATTGATTAAAATCGCTTCAATTAATGCGTTAATATCCACGCTTTCGAGCTTCAAATCCAACGTTTTTTCTTCCAAAAAAGCCATCGTTAAAACCCTTTCCACTTGTCCTTTCAGGCGCTCATTTTCTTTCTGAATAATGTCTGCGTAATGCCGCATTTTTTGCAATTCCGTTGCTTCCGAAAGGTTAAACAAACGCGGATTTTTTAACATTTCGCTCGCAATCGCAATGTTTGAAATCGGCGTTTTCAGTTCGTGCGTCATGTTGTTGATAAAATCTTTTTTCATTTCTGCCAACTGTTTTTCCTTGAACAAGACGTACAAACTGTACGCGAAAAATACCAAAACCAACAGGCAACAGACCGTTGCAAAGACCCAAAACCACATTTCCTGCATCAAGGTTTTAGCCTTTTCGTTGAACGTTACATCCAAATAATAGCAAGGTTCTTCCTGCGAATTATTGGTCAAAAAAGCCTTTTTATTCGTCGCAAAAGATTTAAAATTATACGCCAACAATTTATCCTTATTATTACAATCATTGACCGCAACATCGTAGTCGCCCGCCGTTCCGTAGGTCGCAAAAGCGCGCTGCAAATGCATCGGTAGGCTGTCTTGATTCAAACAGGCATTGACTTGAACGCGAAAAGTGTTCGCCGACGTCTGAACTACTGAGGAGCCTGTCCCGATATTGCTTCGGAAGTCTCCATTTTCGACATCATTGAGTTTATTTGCCGTAAAATTGAGCGCCGAATTCGCCTTTTCCGTGAATTGCCGTTGCTGCAAATCGTAGGCTTGTTTGAACCAAACAATCTGCACGGTCATCAAACCCGAGAGGGCAAGCACCGCCAAAACAACCAATCTACGTATCGTTTTATGATTCATACGCCAAAAGTAAGTGGTTATTTTGGCATTAAACGCGCGTTTACGTTTCCTTTACAGACTTTTGCAAAAGTTTAATGTAATCGGAAAATTTATTTCCCGCATGAAATGTTGCGGGAAATAAATTTCCCGACTACGTTTGCAATATGGCTACAGAAAAAAATCACTATTGGCAAGACGTTTTTGCCGTAACGCGCTTGATTCCCGAGGGACGCGTCTCGACTTATGGCGCAATTGCCGACTATTTGAGGCTCGGTTCGCCACGCATGGTCGGTTGGGCGCTCAATCATTGCGGGCATGACCCGAACGATATTCCCGCGCATCGGGTTGTGAATCGGAAAGGAGAATTGTCGGGACGGCATCATTTTCAGCCACCTGAACGGATGCAGCAGCTTTTGGAAGCGGAAGGAACGGTCGTTGAAGCCGATGCCGTGCGCGATTTTAAGGCATTGCTTTGGCAGCCGCTCGCTGATTTAGAATTGGATTCCGATTTAGAATAGTTTCCTCATGTCCGACCTTTCCAAAAGTTTGAAACTTTTTGGAAAGGTATAAAGAATTACAACAAAAAAAAACCTGGCGGCGCGTCTGCCGTCAGGTCTCCATACTTTGATTTATTTAAAAAAGATAAATTTTATAAAGTATTAATTGTCAATAATTTAGCTCCGAATTAGCCCGCCCTTGGACCCCTCAGTAAACAACCTCTTTTTGTTTACGAGAATTAGAACTATTCAATTATTGACGCATTTTATCTTACAAATTGATGTTGTAAAACTGTGTTTCGTCACCCGCAAGGACTTCTACGACGTACGCACCTGCTGGCAATTTCGACAAATCGAAACGTTTGTGAAGTGTCAAAACCACGTAGTTTTTGTCTTCAAACGACACCAAACCATCGTTACCGTAGATTTTAACGATGATGTTTGAGTAGTTACCCAACAAAACGTTCACGTCTAAAACATCACCGCTGTGCTTGATGCTTGGCAAAAACTTTTCTCTACGTTCCAACTCGTTAAGAACGATGTTGCTGTTTGTCAATTCAAACGGCTGAATCGTTTTTACGAAGTTTTTGGTCACCACTAAGCGGTATTTTCCCGTTTCCAATTGCGCGAGATTGTATTTTTTCGCGAAACGTGTGGTTGATTTAACTTTATCCGTAGCGAAGTTTGCACCTAAGGCGTCTTCGAGAGAAACCGTCACATCACCGTTCGAGTTGTTATTCAATGTGACCATAATGGTCTTAGAATTTTCGATGGCTGTGATGCGGATACTTGTGCCTTCGAGGTTGAAAATACGCTCAACACTGTCGGCTTTCAAAGTGGTTGTAAACATCAAAATGGCCGTAACCAAAATAAAAGATAATCGGATTTTCATTTTTGAAAATTTAAAATTGTTAAACAATTGAGTGATTTATGTTAAGAACTAAACTAAGTCTAATTTCAGAATATTATTCTGTTTTAACCTTTTTTTTTATATTCGATGGTGCAAAGATACAAACTATTAACGCTAATTTCCAAATTTTGTTTTGTTGACAGTGCAAAGGTACGCTATCAAACCAATAAACCAAATAGCCTCAAAAAAAGTTCATGTACAATTTACACTAAGATAATAATTTGATAAGATTGGCTTTCCAAAATAAATGAAAAAACAGTGATTATAAAACATAAAAACGTCATGTATAGTAGCGCAAAAATCGTCAAAACCCGTGACACATTTTCCTATTTTATGATGCCACAAAGAAGTAGCTACCCAAATTTGAATGAAATATTTTGACCCTTTACCAATTTTAATTTCGATTTCTAAAATTTAGGACCCCTCAGTATAAAACACCTTTTTGAGCTAAAAATCGAAAGCCGCTTGTCGTTTCTAAGACGACAAACGGCTTTTGTTTTTTTTTGAAAATAAATTTAAAAAAATGAAAAGAAATTTAGAAACGGTGAAAATAATCTCAAAAGGCTTGAAAATAAAATTGAAATCAGGGGAAATAAAGAGGAAAAAGGAAGAAATAAATTTGATAAAGGAGGAAATAATTTGAAAAAACTTGAAAATAAATTCAAAAAATGAAAAAATAAATCACTCCACGCCCGTTTTTTCTTTACCAAAAGCATAGGTCAAGCTCAAAGAAGGCGTTGAACCGAGCAGTGCTTGATGCGCCAAAGCAGCATCTATGACTAAATTTTCACTCAAATGATAGCCAATGCCGAAGCTAAAACTCGCAGGAAGGCTCGAGAAACCGCAGCGAATGGCAACGGTTTGCGTTATTTTATAGTCCATTCCAAAGCGAAAATTAGCGCCTTCCAGTAGGTTTTTCTCGATTTCAGCCGCCACAACCACGTAAGCATTGACCGAATAAGCCCCGCTAAGGCGAAATACTGAGGGGACCCTTTCGGACGCGCTGAGGCGAATCGCCAATGGGTTATAGACGTAAACGGAAAGCATTAAGTCTTTGGTTATCAAGGTATTACAACCAATTTCAACGGTTAAAAGATGGGCATTTCCGTAGTCGGGTGCTTGCAAATGCAGATAATCGAGTTGGATTCCGACGTTCAATTTATCTGAAAAACGACGCGCAAAGGCAACGCCGAGTTTTTGTTGTTGGAAAGCTGAAAAACCGAAATGTTGAAGCGAAAAACCGAAAACGCCCGATTTTGTCGGCTGAATGAAACCCACGCCAATCGGTTTCAATTCCGTAACACCGAAACGCATTTCGGTTGCCAAAGTCGCCGTCGGACGCGTGATAAAAAGAAGGGAAGCGGGATTTTGAAAAACCGCGTCTGCCGAAGAAACAGCCGACGCCGCATTGTTCATGGCGGCTGATTGTCCGCCGCTAACGAGCCGATAACCGATTTGAGCCGTTATTTTTGTGGGAAATAGAAACGACAATACGAGTATTAGGGGCAATAAACGCATGATTTCATAGATTTTGACGTGAAAAATCTAAAATTTTATCTGTTTTACGATGTTCAATCTTTCCAAAAGTTTAAAACTTTTGGAAAGATTAGGTAAGGAAATATCAGTTTATCCAATTTCTTTTCTCCTGTTCAATATGGTGCAACTCAATCCGCACACCATATTTATCCGTCAAATGTCGCGCAACTTGGTCGGCTGCGTAAACGCTTCGATGCTGTCCGCCCGTGCAACCAAAATTGATGGCGAGATTGGCAAAGCCGCGTTCAAGGTAGTTTTCAACAGATTTATCCACAATTCCGTAAACATTGTTCAAGAAAGCGTCCATTTCGCCGTTTGTTTTTAAAAAATCAATGACGGGTTTATCGCGTCCCGTCAATTTTTTATATTCATCATAACGCCCCGGATTTTCGATAAACCGGCAGTCAAAAGCAAAGCCGCCGCCGTTTTCCGTTTCGTCCGTTGGATAGCCCGTTTTTTTGTAAGAAAATGATTGAACTTTCACGGTTAACGGACTGTTGGCGTATTTTTTCTTATCAAAACCGTCAAATTGCTCGCTTTTGCAAATTAATTCTAAGCATTTGAACAATTCGGGCAGTCGAACGGGCAATTTTATCATGCCCAAAATTTGCTCCATTTGGTCAATCGCAAACGGAATACTGCTCAAAAAATGCTCTCGACGCTCGTACAAACCCCTAAAACCATACGCACCCAAGGCCTGCAAACAGCGAATTAAGACATAACCATAATATTGGTCGGTGAAAAAATCGCGGTCAACGGGAATCAACGATTCAACCTTGTCGAGATAATGGTCAAAAACGGCTTTTTTCACGTCGTTTGGCACGCCACCTTTTGCTTGGTAGAGCAACGAAGCCACGTCATATTGCAGCGCACCTTTTCTACCTCCTTGATAATCAATAAAAAACGGATTACCATTTTTTATCATAATATTGCGACTCTGAAAATCGCGGAAAAGGAAATAATTGCACTCAGCAAGCAGCAAATAGTTCGTAAATTTTTGAAAATCTTCCTCCAAAGCGCCTTCGTCGAATGGCACTTTGGCGAGTTTCAGAAAATAATGTTTGAAATAATTCAAATCCCACATCATGCTTTGCTTATCGAACGCCGCACGCGGATAGCAAACCGAATAATCCAAATCTTCACCACCGCGAATCTGTAAATCAGCAAGTGACGACACCGATTTTTTATATAAATCAATAAGCTCATTTGACCACGGCGAACCAATCGGCGGCAGCAGGCTGAACAACTGCGTGTCGCCCAAATCGGTTTGCAAATAGACCCCGTTTAAGAGATTTTCCGCGTAAATTTCAGGAACCGGCAAGCCTTTTTTCCAAAAATGTTGCGTGAAACGGATAAATGCTTTGTTTTCTTTGAAGTCTGCATTGTACGCACCGACGGCGGATTTCGTCGCGCCATGAATCCTAAAATAACGACGGTCGCTGCCCGCTTGCGCGATAGTGTCCATTTTTGTGGCGTCTTCGCCCGACCAATCTTGGAACAATTTGGTCATTATGTGTTGATAGTCCTTCATCGGCTAATTTTTATTTCAAGGATTTCAAATTTCAGAAATTTCAAAAATTCTAAATTCCAAAGGGACCCCTCAGTATATTTATCAATTTCGCGCCTCTTTATATGTTGTAGCGTCGTCGAGGTTTGAAACCCCGACGACGTTGTTAAAAATTTAACGCCGAATGACGGCACCCAATTTCGATTCATAGGTTTTAATCAAGTCGTCCATGACTTTTTCGATGTCTTTTTCTGCCAATGTTTTTTCTTTATCTTCAAAAATAAAACTCACGGCGTAGGATTTTTTACCCGCGCCCAATTTCGCGGCATCTTCAAAAACGTCGAACAAATTCACGTCTTTCAACAGTTTTTTCGCCGTTTTTTGTGCCAACGAACTGATGTCGCCGAACTTCACCGAAGCATCCAAAACCAAAGCTAAGTCGCGGCGAACTGACGGGTATTTGCTCACTTCTTCGTAGCTCGATTTAGCATTTTTCAAAGATTTCAATACGTTATCCCATTGGAAATCAGCGAAATAAACATCGTTTTTAATGCCCATTTCTTTACGCACTTTTGGCTGAACTTTTCCAAATTCTACCAAACCTTGCTGTCCGCGATGATAGCGTAAACCGAATGCCATTTGCGCGTTTGTAATCGCCGTTTCTTGAAAACCACCGATTCCGAGACGTGCAAGTACGGCGTTGACGTAGCTTTTCAGCGTAAAATAATCCGCCGAGCCGCCCGTTTTGAACTGCCAATTTTCGGCATTTCGGTTGCCAATAACCGCCAACGACAAATGCGCCGTTTCTTCAAATTTATCACCGTCGGTGAGGTACGTTTTGCCAAATTCAAAGATTTTCAAATCACTCGATTGACGGTTTTGATTGTGGACAATTGTCTCCAAAGCCGACATCAACATCGTCGGACGCATGATGTC
>JAYUKJ010000941.1:0-26245 GCA_043764555.1 Saprospiraceae bacterium | reverse complement strand
TTCACGGTCGCCCTTCACGGTCGCCCTTCAAGGTCGCCCTCTTCACGGTCGCCCTCTTCACGGTCGCCCTTCACGGTCGCCCTCTTCACGGTCGCCCTCTTCACGGTCGCCCTCTTCACGGTCACCCTCAATTTCCACGAATCATTTACGGAAAGGAATAAAACAACCCATTTTCAAAACACTAACGCCGCTATTTCCGATGGAAGTAGCGGCGTTTTTTATCAATAACTAACTTTCCAAAAGTTTTTAACTTTTGGAAAGTTGTAATGTGTACATACGTAATTGCAAATTTAACCTTCTTTTCCCGCGACGACAATCACGATTTCACCCTTCGTCACGCCGTCGGTTTTGTAATAATTCACCAAATTACTGAGAGGGTCGGTTTTGACTTCTTCGTGAATTTTGGTCAATTCTCGACAAACGCACGCGGGTCTTTCGGCGCCGCAATGCTCGACGAGTTCTTCCAAACATTTCACGAGCCGATGCGGACTTTCGTACAATATAAACGTGTTGTCCAAGCTCGCTAAATAGCGCAACCGCGTTTGGCGCCCTTTTTTATGCGGCAAAAACCCTTCAAAATGGAAACTATTCGCCGTCAAACCCGACGAAACGAGCGCGGGAACGAAGGCCGTTGCGCCCGGCAAACACTCCACTTTCACGCCTTCACGGACGCATTCTCGGACGAGCAAAAAGCCGGGGTCGGAAATCGCGGGCGTTCCTGCGTCGCTAATTAAGGCCACATTGGCACCGCTGCGCAATGCCTCAATCACACCCCGCAGTATGTGATGCTCATTGTGGGCGTGATTGGCGCGGACGGACTTCTCAATGCCGTAATGGTCAAGCAATTTTTTGGACGTTCGGGTATCTTCGGCGAGGATAAAATCCACTTCTTTGAGAATCCGCAAAGCGCGTAAAGTGATGTCTTCGAGGTTGCCAATAGGCGTTGGGACGATGTAGAGCATACTGTTTTTTCGTTATAAAATAATTTCCATTTTTGTTCTACACAGAGACGCGATTCATCGCGTCTCTGTGTAATTTACGGCGTAATAAAAGTAACAATTTGAACAAAATAAATGAAATATACTGAGGAGTCCCTTTTTTGTTGGGAAAATTGGTCGTAAATATTCTGCAACTTTTGGAAAGTTTTTAACTTTCCAAAAGTTAAGGTTGAATAATTGCGTTTAATTAAATTTAAAATAATTATTATTCATAATTAACTCATTTACTAAGTTTTATCTGTCCGAAAAAACCTTCATACGACCAAAATATTTTTTGAAAAACACCATGCTGAACGAGTAGCAAATCACCTTCACTCGTTTCGGCAAAATAGCGCTCGATGAACGCCGTCCCTTCGGTGTCTTTAATAATCTCATTTTGCGCATTTCTCGCCACAACGGGGTGTAAACTGATGGTTTTAGTCACGCCTTTTCGGTCGGTCACTGCAACAACGGCAAACGGCGTAACGGCTTTCACGGAATCCCTTCGCTCGAAAGTGTTCTCAAAACCTTCCGCGCCAAGCGACCGAAAACCGACTAAAAACGCCTCAACCAAACCTTGATTTGCGGGACTCGGCGAGCGCGGCGTCACGGCGTAAAAAGGCTCAACGCTGAACTCCCCGCCGTCGCGTTTGAGGCGAAACGACTTGCCTTTTTGCAACGGATAATCAATGCTCACTTCCTGAATGTCCTCAACTGAATGCCTATAAACCCAACGGTCGCGCCAGTCCATTTCTTCGGTAAAATAGCGAACGGCGGGCGCGCCAATAAAATTTGGAATGTGCGTCGGATAAGGCTCGTTGGCGCCTTCCATCATCAAAAAAGTGCCAAGGCCGTCCATATCCACGCCGCCAACGTAATAACTGCGCATTTTTTGGCCCTTTTTATCAAAAATCTGGACCAATTTACTCGTCGAAGCCAATTCTCCAAGCACCGTTTTAACGGCATTGCGCGGCAAACGGTACTTCAATTCGATGCGCGCCACGACGTCTAACAAATTATTAACGGCATTTGGCATGGCTTTAAACTTGCCATTTACCTGCCATTCGCTCGGCGAAACGCGCGTTAAAGTCGCCGTTTTTCCCACGCGGTCGGCGATGAAAATCTTTCCAATGGCAGCAGTATCGCGCACCGCAAACTCAAAATCATAGCCTTCCAGACTCGTCTCCGTGTTTTTAAAGGCAAAATACCACGCCGAAAGGCTGCCCAAAATGGCGAGTAATGCCACAAGGATTAGGTTCGTTTTTTTCATAATTGATATTTAAAAAAATAATTAAACGCGCGCATCAAGCCACGCGACAATCTCTTCCAACACTTGCGCTTTTTCGGGTTCGTTGTGAATTTCATGGTACAAATCTGCCCATTTTCGGTACGTAATGTCGCCTTTTACGCGCTTCGCAAAGGCTTCACTGGCTGATTGCGACGTTACAAAATCTTCCGCTCCGTGCATCATGAGCGTCGGAACGGTCATCGAGCCTTCGTAAGTGTCTAAAAAATCACTCGCTTCGAGTAAGTTCATTCCCGCCGCTGAAGTGATTTTTCCATGAACCAAAGGGTCGTCAATGTAGGCTTGAACGACCGATTTATCGCGTGACAAATGCTCCGTTTTTACACCGCCCGGCTGCGTAAAAGTCGGCGCAATATGGCGCAAACCGCGTCCCAAAAATACCAAAACGGGATTGGGTTTAAAGCTCAAACTGATGAGCGGCCCCGTGACAACGGCGCCCGCAATTCCGCGCGTATTTCTACGCAAAAGCGTGTTTAACACGAAATTTCCGCCCATAGAATGCCCATAAAGGAACAAAGGCAGCGTGTCGCCGAGCGTTTTTTTAGTATAATCGATGAACACTTCGACATCATCATACGTCGTTTCATTGTTCGGCGAATGCCCGCGTTGACTGCCCGATTTACCGTGTCCACGGAGGTCAATTGCGGCAACGGCGTAGCCATTCGCATTCAAAAAATCGGCTACGTGTTGGTAGCGTCCCGAGTGTTCCCCGAAGCCGTGAATGAGCGCAACAACAGCTTTATACTGAGGGGGTACCCACGAGCGGATAAATAATTCAAGGCCGTCTTTTGCGGCGATTGTAGTAGTCTTTTCCATTTTTTTTCGTTTTTTTGACCGCCAAATATAGACACGGCGCGTTTCTTATTTTTTAATCTTTGCAATTTTTACCGACTTATTAAATTTAGTCCCTCATTCTTAATTTCTAATTTTTAATTTTTAATTCCTAAAAGATGTTTGACCGTTCAAAATTTAGACCCCTCAGTATGACGGAGGTTTTTCTCATTCAAGCCGTTTTCTACATCGTTGCGTGGCTCTTAAACGACCATGCCGCAACGATTTTGACGCTTTCTTTCGCCGCAATTGCCCTTTTTATCTTGGTTATTTCGCTCATCGCCGAAGTGTTTGACCGCTCCAAAGTGCCGCGTTGGTACTTTTGGGTGATGGTCATTTCCGTGTTGACGCCGCTGATTATTGGCGCGTTTTTTCTCACTTTGAAAAATGGAACGCTCGATTGGATGACGTTTTAGTGTAACGCGATTTTAAGCGTTTTTAGAAAGACCCACCATTTAATACTTCGCGCCACGTAAACTGTATTTGCGAATTTATTCGCAAATACAGTTAAACAGTCGTTTTATTTCTACAAGTTCACGAAGTGACATCACGTTCAATAGGGCAAAAATAAAAATATGAAACAATTAGATTACACGGATTATAAACCCTCAGACACGCGGTTTCCTCTGATTATTCTCCTCGACAACATAAAATCGCCCGAAAATGTCGGCGCCATTTTCCGCATTGCCGACACATTTGGCGTCGAGCGTTTGGCGATTTGTGGCACGTCACCCGCACCGCCTAACAAACGCATTCCGATTGGCGGGCGCGGGTCGGAAAAAACGGTGCCTTTCACGTATTTTGCCGATGCATTGAGCGCAATTGCGCAATTCAGAAACGACGGCTACACGATTATTGCGCTTGAAATTACGGATGAAAGCCGTTCAATTCGGGACGTTGATTTCAAAAAAATGGAAAAAGTAGTGCTGATTGCGGGTGCCGAGAAAGACGGCGTTGCGCAGGCATTGTTGGATGCGGCGGATTTTGCCGTTCATATTCCAAGTTTTGGCATTTGTTTATCGATGAATGTCGCGACTTCCGTAGCAGTTGCGGCGTATGCGATTTCGGGACAATTGTAAGGGGTATTACGGACTTCAGTCCGTGAGTATTTTAAATAAATTCACGGACTTAAGTCCGTGATACCAAAACATAAATAAATGATAATCAAAGAGTTAGTTAATATTTTAGAGAAAATTGCCCCCCCTCAGTATCAAGAGGTTTACGACAACGCAGGACTCATTATGGGCAATCCGACGACCGAAATTACGGGTGTTCTGGTTTGTTTGGATTCCACGGAAGCCGTGATTTTGGAAGCCGTTGAGCGGGGTTGTAACGTCGTCGTGGCGCATCATCCGATTGTGTTTAAGGGATTAAAAAAATTGAACGGAAAAAATTACGTCGAACGGACGATAGTTACGGCGATAAAAAACGACATCGCAATTTACGCCATACACACCAATTTGGACAATATGTTGCGCAACGGCGTGAATACTAAAATTGCGGAGAAATTGGGTTTGGTGAACCTCAAAATCCTCGCGCCCAAGCGTCAAATATTGATGAAGTTGACCAGTTTTGTCCCCGTTGCGGACAGTCAAAAAGTCCTAAATGCGTTATATTCAGCAGGTGCGGGCAACATTGGCAACTACGAAAATTGCAGTTTTAGAACCAAAGGCATTGGCACTTTTAAGCCGACGGGCGCGGCAAATCCGCACATTGGCACGCTCAATCAGGACGAAGAAGTCGTGGAACACCGCATTGAAGTCGTTTTTCCGAACCATTTGGAGCGCGCGATTTTGACGGCTTTGCGCGCCGCACATCCTTACGAAGAGGTGGCGTATTACATGCAGTCCTTGGAAAATGAAAATCAAGAAGTCGGCGCGGGCATTGTTGGCGAATTGGAAAACGCGATGAGTGAAATGGATTTTCTCCATTTTTTAAAAGAGCAAATGCAAGCGGGCGTCGTTCGTTTCACGGGACCCCTCAGTAAAAATGTGAAAAAAGTGGCGATTTGCGGCGGTGCGGGCAGTTTTTTGTTGCCAAACGCAATTGGCGCGCGGGCGGACGTTTTTGTTACTGCCGACTACAAATACCACGAGTTTTTTGACGCCGATGGCAAAATTCTCATTGCCGATATTGGACATTTTGAGAGTGAACAATACACAATTGAGCTATTAATCGAGATTTTGCAAAAAGAAAAGCGGCATTTAGAAATTTTTTCCACACGAACACTAACAAACCCCGTTAATTATCTCTAAATTTGCCGACTTTTTGAAAAAAAGTATCTGTTTTCCATTGTACATTCTCCAAAGAGGACCCCTCAGTATTTTATCGAATTTTGAGGATAAATTTTCGATTTTAGCAAAAACTTTGATAATCAATAAGTTATGCGAAAAATCAAGACGGGAAATGCGCAACACATCAATGACAATTAAAAAAAAATAGAATACATGGCAGCAGCAGCAAAAGGCAAGGAACTTAGCACGGCGGAAAAACTTCGCCAACTATACGAACTCCAATTGATGGACTCCGAAGTAGATGAATTGCAGAGCGTCAAGGGCGAATTGCCCGTTGAAGTAAACGACCTCGAAGACGAAATCGTCGGTTTGAGCAAACGCATTGGCAACGCTGAAAGCAGCGCAGGCGAATTTGAAGCTGAAATCAAGAAGCAAAAAGACAACATCAAAGCGAGCGAGCAACTCATTGAGCGCTACAAAAAACAACTTGATAACGTGAAAAATGACCGTGAATTCTCGGCATTGAGCAAGGAAATTGAGTTGCAACAATTGGATATTCAACTTGCTGAAAAACGCATTCGCGATGCGCAACGCAATATTGAGGCGAAAAAAGAAACGCTCGACGCGTCGAAAAAACGGCTTGAACAAAGACAAAAAGACCTCAACAGCAAGCAAATTGAATTGCAAAAAATTCTCGAAAAAACCGAAAAAGAGGAGGAAAAACTCCGCAAAAAGTCGGATAAAGCCCGTAAAGGCATCGAAGAACGCTTGTTGAAATCGTATGACAAAATTCGCACATCTTATCGCAACGGTTTGGCTGTCGTGACGGTGGTTCGTCAAGCGTGTGGCGGTTGTTTCAACCATGTACCACCACAATTGCAGTTGGAAGTCGGTCTTCATAAAAAAATTATCGCTTGCGAACATTGCGGACGCATTTTGGTCGATGATTCGATTATGGTTGCCGAAGTGGAAGCATAATATTGAGATATTTCGATATTAAAATATCAGAATATTAAAAGAGGCTGCCTCACAAGGGTAGCCTTTTCTATTGGGTTTTAAAATTATAAAATCCGTAAAGACAATCATTTAGACATTACAAAAACACATCAGCCGTTGACAAATGACTTGTCAACGGCTGATATATTTTTGAACAATCCATTAAGGGTACATCTTAAAGTTTTGATTGTCGGCGTGGTCGAGGGCTTTTTTGACGATAAAAATAATCGCCAAAATCAGCGTGTAAGTGAGTGTTGCAGTCATATTTTTACGTTTGATTTTTTGCGTACTATAACGCATCGTTCCTTCTTTTGCTGCCTTTAATATTTTGTCAAAGGTAAAAAAAAAAATGTATGTCCAACATTTTGTCTGTTAAGTTTAAAGATAATTTAAAACCGCTGCTCGATGAATACGTCGAACGGTTCAATCGAGCCGATTTTATTGCCGACGACCCCATCTCCATTCCGCACCGTTTTTCAAAACCGCAAGATATTGAAATTACCGCGTTTTGGACGTCAATTCTCGCGTGGGGACAGCGAAAAACCATCATAAACAGCGCAAATCGCCTGTTTGAATACATGGACAATGCGCCTTACGATTTCATAAAAAACCATCAAGAAGTGGATAGAAAGCGGTTTGAAGCCTTCAAACACCGCACTTTTCAACCAACTGATGCGCTTTATTTCCTTGAATTTTTACAACAGTTTTACCAAAAGAACGACTCACTCGAAACGGCTTTCGCAAGGCATTTCGACGATGTTGGAGAAAATACTGTGAAAAATATTGAAAATATTCATGATATCGGGAATATTAAGGAAGATATTAAGGAAGATATTAAACGCGATTTGGACACGCCTTCAAAAAAAAGAGACCCCTCAGTATCAACGGCTTTAATTGGCTTTCATAAAGATTTTTTCAACTTACCCGACGTGCCGCACCGCACCCGCAAGCACGTCGCAACGCCGCTGTCGAAAAGCACGTGCAAACGCCTCTGTATGTTTTTAAGGTGGATGGTGCGGCGCGACAATTGCGGCGTGGATTTCGGCATTTGGCACACGATTAAGCCGTCGCAACTTTTAATGCCGCTCGATGTTCACGTCGAAAGGCACGCCCGCCGACTCGGTTTGCTCGAACGACCGCAAACGGATTGGCAAACGGTCTTAGAATTGACCGAAAATTTGCGGCAATTTGACCCGACCGACCCCGTAAAATACGATTTTGCGCTCTTCGGAATGGGCATTGCGGAAAAGAAAGAAGCGGCCGACTTCTTTTTCTAAAAGATTCCAGATTTCAAATTCCAAAGACTCCAAAGATTCCAAATCTGGAATTTGAAATTTGAAATCTGGAATTTGAAATCTTTGGAATTTGAAATCTTTGGAATTTGAAATCTTTGGAATTTGAAATCTTTGGAATTTGAAATCTTTGGAATTTGAAATCTTTGAAATTTGAAATCTTTGGAATTTGAAATCTTTAGAATTTGAAATCTTTGAAATTTGAAATCTTTGGAATCTGAAATCTTTGAAATTTGAAATCTTTGGAATTTGAAATCTTTGGAATTTGAAATCTTTGGAATTTGAAATCTTTGGAATTTGAAATCTTTGGAATCTTTAGCGCTACTTTTGCGAAAATTTTTAATTCGATAAATAATTTTAAGACAATATAATGACTGAAAAAAGAACAGAAATCGCGTCGCTCGGCGAATTTGGCTTGATTGACCACTTGACCAAAAACAATCCGACCGTCAACCGCTCGACCGTGAAAAGCATCGGCGACGACGCGGCGGTGATTGACAATGGCTCGTCTTTGACGGTTGTTTCAACCGATTTGCTCGTCGAGGGCATTCATTTCGACTTGATGTACACGCCTTTGAAGCATTTGGGTTACAAGGCGGTCGTCGTTAATTTGTCCGATATTTACGCCATGAACGCGCAACCCAAGCAAATTACCGTCTCTTTAGCGCTTTCGAATCGCTTTTCGGTGGAGGCTTTGGACGAATTTTACGCGGGAATTTACGCGGCTTGCAAGCATTACAACGTGGATTTAGTCGGCGGCGATACAACGTCTTCGCCGCGCGGATTTGTTATCAGCATCACCGCAATCGGACAGGCTGAACGCGAGACGGTTGTCTATCGCAATGGCGCGAAAGTGGGCGATTTGGTCTGCATTTCGGGCGATTTGGGCGCGTCTTATTTGGGTTTACAAATATTGGAACGCGAGAAACGCATCTACTTGGAGGCCCCCTCAGTACAACCCGATTTGGAAGAGGAAAAATACGCCATTGGACGCTTTTTGAAGCCTGAGGCACGGCGCGACATCATCGAAATGCTCGCTAAAAACGACATTTTGCCGACGGCGATGATGGACATTTCGGACGGTTTGGCGTCGGAACTGCACCACATTTGTCGACAATCAAACGTCGGGGCGTTCATCGAAGAATCAGGCATTTCGATTCATCCCGATGCGCAGATGTTGGCTTTGAAATTCAAATTAGACCCCGCAACTTGCGCTTTGAGTGGCGGCGAAGACTATGAACTATTGTTCACAATTGACCCTAAAGATGTCGATAAAATCAAATATCTGCCTGATATTTACATTGCAGGCGAAATAACGCCCGCCGCCGATGGCATCAAACTCCACACGAAAGGCGGCAATATTCATGCGATAACGGCGCAAGGTTGGCAACATTTTTAAAATGTGCTTCAAAACGGCTTGAAAACGTTAAAATACTGAGGGGTCTCTTTCCGACGAAAGAGACCCCTTTTTTGTTCTTTTAAAGTAAGATTAGGTTGATTTTTAAAGGATTAGGAACTGTAAATAATCTGTGCAAAAAGGGCGACCGTGAAGGTCGCCCCTACGTATATCTCTGGTAGTCAAACATTTGTAGGGGCGACTTTTACGGTCGCCCTCAATTTGCACGAATCATTTATAGAAAGAAAGATTATATTTATGCGGCATTGAGCCGCACAAATCACTTCTCTACGCGGATTTATTGTTTCACAAATTTCACTTGTTCCAATCCGACACGGACTATGTACGTTCCCGAAGGCAATGCGGAGACATCAACGGGGCGATTCAAAGGACCCCTCAGTATAATTTGTCCTAAAACGTTAAAAACGTCGAAAGTTGTTGCTTTATCGCCTTGGATAACGTCCTGAATGAGCGTAACGGTCAAGGCGCTTGCTGCTGGATTTGGCGACACTGAAACGCGGTGAATCGCGCCTCCACGGTCGATGGCAATGACTTTCGATAGGGTTGATTTGCCGTCGTGGTCGATTTGCCGAAGGCGATAGTAGGACGTTGTAAAAGGTTGATTATCAACGTAGTTGTAAGTCGTCGCCTTGCCTTTAGCATTAACAAAACCCAATGTTGCCCATTGTTCATTATCAATTAATCGTTCAATTTGAAAGCCGTTGTTGTTCACTTCATTGGCCGTTGTCCACGTCAAAAAATTGCCGTTATACTGAGGGGTCCCTTTGAAGTCGTGTAATTCAATGGGCATTGCGATTACAGCCGTTCGGGCGAAAGTGAATTCGTCGAAATAAACGGTGCCGAGTTGCGTGCCTAGGTCGGCGTTCCACATCACATTTTCGTTGGCAGAAGGCGTGAAAGTTAAGGTAAAAGGCTGCCAAGCGTTTGTCAAATTGATATTTTGACCCGCAACGGTTGAAAAATTTGACTGTCGAATGAACGATGAACGAATGGTTTGGTTGACGCTCGATTTTGCTTTAAAACTCAAAATGTATTCAGTTCCAGCCGTGAGATTGAGATTTGCCCGCGACAACTGAACATCCCACGGGTTTGCGCCAGCGGTATTCGTCGTGACGGCAGCAGATTTAGACCCCTCAGTAAATTCGCTCGAATTGGTGCCAAATATTGCCCTTGAATTATAGAGTGGGCGCGTTTCCCACGATACATAATTTTGTTCAAACCCATAATTGTCCCAAAGATTTGGCGTCACGGAGATGGGCGTCGCGGCGGTCGATGCAGGCGCGCAACCGTCGTTCATCGTGACCGAAACGGTGCCGTTTGTTTTTGCCCAATTGACCGTTATTTGCGGCGAACCTTGTCCCGAAACGAGCGTGCCATTCGCGACTGACCACTGATAAGTCATGCCCGCAACCGACGGAACAGCGTAAGAAACGGCTGCCGCATCCGTTTCGACCAAGGTTTTACCCGTTACGGCGACGTCTTGAATTTTTTGATAAACACGAACGTAATCCACCGACATTGTCTGCGGCCAAGTCGTTGTGGCATCAGGCGCACCCGCCCATAAGCCGCCGACGGCCACGTTTAAAAGAACATAAAAACGTTTGTCGAACACCCACGGAAAGGGAGAAATTGTGCTGTTGGTTTCTGTTGCGTACAGATTGCCATCCACGTAGAAGGTCATGAGATTGGGCGACCATTCCATCGAAAAGACGTGAAATTCATCGGCAAAAGTCCCCGTCGGTAAGGTATATTTGGTCGTGTTGGTTTTTGGACTGCCGATGCCAGTATTGCTTGTGTGAACGGAGGCGGAGTTGCGCGTGGCTTCTTTACCGACCGTTTCCATAATATCCACTTCGCCACTTTGTGGCCAAACGCCGTAGGTGTTGTCGGTTGGGAGCATCCAAAAGGCGGGCCACATACCCTGTGCGACCGGTACTTTGATGCGTGCTTCAAATTTGCCGTACAACCAATCGCCCATATTTTTGGATTGCATTCGCCCAGAAGTATAGGCGCGCCCGCCAAAACCATCGTTGAGGGCAATGATTTTGAGCAAACCATTTTCGACTTTGGTGTTGTTGGTACTCGATGTGTAGTATTGCAATTCGGCATCGGGGGCGGTCGAGCCATCGGAACCCGTTATTTGCGTCCATTTCGATAAATCGAGCGATGTACCGTTAAATTCGTCTGCCCAAACGAGTTGGTAGCATTGGGCAGTCGTTCTCGTGAAAGAACCCAGTAGGCATAAGCTGAAAAGTAAGGATTTCATGAATCAGAAGCGTTTTAGTTTTAATGTCCGACAAAAGTAAAATTTTATATTGAAATTTATTAAAATACTGAGGGGTCCTTCAACGTCGGATTTTAGATTTAGGATGTCGAAAATATTCCGACATTCTAAATCCAAAATCCGACGTTGAAGGACCCCTCAGTATAAAATGATTTTCACGCTGTTTTATGCCTAAAACGACGCATTAATCTATCGCATTATTTATCGCGTAACTCTCGACGTAAGATTTTTCCAACGTTTGTTTTGGGCAAATCGTCGATGAAAACCACGAATTTTGGCATTTTGTAACCCGTCAAATTGGCGCGGCAATGTTCCAACACTTCGGCTTCCGTCAATGATTGGTCTTTTTCGACGACAAAAACCTTTGGCACTTCACCCGATTTAGCGTCTTTGACGGCAATCGCTGCGGCTTCCAAAACTTTAGGATGCATGACCAAAACGTCTTCAATTTCGTTTGGATAAACGTTGAAACCAGAGACCAAAATCATGTCTTTTTTACGGTCAACAATTTTGAAATAGCCGTCAGCTTCCATCAAACCAATGTCGCCCGTACTCATCCAACCGTCTTTGATGGATTCCGCCGTGGCTTCGGGGCGGTTGTAATAACCCAACATGACTTGTGGTCCTTTGATTTGGATTTCGCCCGTCTCCCCCATCGCCAGCGGGTCGCCCGCATCGCTAATAATCCGCATATCGGTGGACGGTAAAGGCATCCCGATTGTGCCGAGTCGGCCCGTTCCATCGACAGGATTCACGCTTGCGCAAGGCGACGTTTCGGTCATGCCGTAGCCTTCCGCGAGATAGCAGCCCGTAACGGCTTGCCATTTTTCACCAACCGCTTTTTGCACCGCCATGCCGCCGCCACAACTCACTTTGAGCGCCGAATGGTCGAGCGCAACGAATTCTGGATTGTTCAAAAGCGCGTTAAAAAGCGTGTTAATACCGATAAAAACGCTTGGTTTATACGTATTTAAGTCCTTAATGACCGATTTTTGGTCACGTGGATTGGGAACCAAAATATTTTTTGCGCCCAAGCTAAAAAGTCCCATGCAATTGACGGTAAACGCAAAAATATGGTACAAAGGCAACGGACAAAGCGCCACTTCCGACGCATCGTCTTTCAGTGCAACCATCATCGCGGCGCGCATTTGGAGCATATTGGCAATCAAATTGCGGTGCGTCAACATGGCGCCTTTCGAGACACCCGTCGTACCGCCCGTGTATTGCAAAGCGGCAATGTCGTTGATTTTTGTTTCAAACGGCTTGATTGAAAACTTGGCTCCTTCTTGAATCGCGTGTTTGAAGGTAACGGTGTTGTCCAAATTAAATTTGGGTACCATTTTTTTAACGTATCGAACGACGGTATTTATCATAAAACCTTTGAAACCGCCGACCATTTCGCCCATCGACGTGAGAATGACGGTTTTGATGCCCGTTTCAGCGATAACTTGTTCCAAATTAGCAGCAAAATTTTCGACAATGACGATGGCTTTTGCACCCGAATCGGTGAATTGATGCTTCATTTCACGCGTTGTATAGAGTGGATTGGTGTTGACGATGATCAATCCTGCGCGCATCGCCCCGAATAAAGCAATCGGATATTGCAAAATATTGGGCATCATTAAAGCGATTTTATCGCCCGGTTCGAGTCCACGCGAGTGCAAATAAGCGGCGAAATTGCGGCTCATTTTATCGATTTCATCGAAAGACAATTCTTTCCCAAAACCAGCAAAAGCGGATTTATTGCGGTATTTTTTAAAGGTTTCGTCCAAAATACCCAATAGATTTTGGTATTGGTCGGGGTCAATATTTGCGGGCATCCCAGCGGGATAGTGCTTTAGCCAAGGGCGGTCTGTCATAGGTAATATATTTTAATTTTTATACAATAAAAAAGTTGCAATTAGTAAAGCGCCAAAAATGAGTAAATTATTGACAACTGCCAAATGTGTAGGCGAAATTAATGATTATAAAACTGTATCTGAAAGGTAATAACGATTTTGAGCCTTGCGAAAGCAGCAAAAACGCTCAAAAAAGGTCTTTATACTGAGGGGTCCCTTTTGAGAATTAAAAATTAAAAATTAAGAATTAACGGGTCGCCTTAACGCGCCTTTGGGCAATAAAAAGAAGCCAAAAGCGTTTATTTCACGTGGATTTGTGCCGCTTCAAACCTTTAACGGCTGCTTCGATACCCTTTAAAACGTTTTTTTATCTATTCAACACGTGCAAACAAGTCGAATAAAACACCTTTCTTTAAAGTAGAAAAATTACTTTTGCCGCCGATATATTTTTTTGCTTTTGGCTCGAATTTTTTATATGGAATCCATAACGCAAATGTGTTATTACTCTGATTGACAACTAACTAAATATGGAAGAATTTTGCATCATTGCTAAAATATAATCCACCGACATTTTAAAAAAACCGGATAATGCTTAGAAAATGCCTTTTACTGCTGCTCATTTCCACCGCTGTCACGTCGACAGCTTGGGCGCAAATACTTGATTTTGTCGCGCCGTCACGCCAATCGGCAACGCCGCGTACTTCTCTCGGTTGCGCTGAGGCGAAAGCGGGCGGAACTGTCCGCGCACTCGGTCTCAAGAATAAAAATAAAACGGACATCCGTTATTTATGTCTCGGCGATAGTTTGTTTTTAACGCCTAATGGCCAAGCGAATGTGTCAAATGACGTCGTTCCCGCAACGCCGCCTGGCATCGGTTATTTCCTTTACACCTGTAAACCGACCCTCAACGGACCCACCGCGGGTGTTTTCAGAACAGACCCTTGTTTGTTCAAGGTAAACGCTAAGACAGTCGTCTCACGAGGCAATCTCGTTGGACGAGATACCTTTTTCAATGACGGTGGTTTACAACTTGCATATGGCAACAGGCGCCCCATAAAGTTCTATTTTGCCCCCGTCACTCTAACTGATTTCTTTTCGATTGGGCCCGACAACACCGTTTTTGACTCTAACGCCGATTGCATCGACGTGAATCTCAACGACAATCAAGGGGCGAATGACACTTTTTCGGTCGTTTATCTCAACGCCGTTAAAGTCAATATGCAAGTTATGAACGCGGCGGGCGGCACTTTTGAAGTCACGGGCGGCTTACCTGAATACGATGGCGTATCGGTTTACGCTTATACGATTGCCTTGACGAGCAATCCCGCGATTCGTGGTGTTGTAACTGCCAGTAATACGGGCATAAATGCGACGACTGTAAAGTTTACGGTGCCTCAACCCGGCATTTACACGATTACAGTCACCGATAATAAAAGTTGTGATGGACAAGTATCGGCACGTTGTGTGAACGACGTTTCTTTGACAGCATCCGATGAAATTACGCAAGTAGGTGACGTTGTGTGCGTAAAAGTGAGTGCGACTAATTTTAAAAATATTATTTCTGCTCAGTGTGTTTTCAATTTTGACCCCTTGTTGTTTACGTTTATTGACGTTAGCAACCCCGCTCTACCCAGTCTAAATTCGTCGAATTTTTCCCTATCAAATGGCTCAAGCAACATTTTTTTCACGTGGAATGGACCAAGCACAACCAAACCCGATGGTGCCACGCTGTTTGAATTATGTTTTAGAGCAATCGGACCGGTTAACTCGGCTTCGCCGATTCGGATAACAGACTCCACAGATTTTCCGATTGAAATATCCGAAAATGACACACTATCGGGTGATGGTACTACTTTAGGGGTTATTGTTAAAAATGGTTCTCTAACGATAAACAATTTAGATTTTACGATAATCAAAAAAGCCGAGGACGCGCGCTGCGCGGGTGAAAACGGCAAATTCCGCATCAACATCGCGGGCGCGGGCGCACCTTTTAGATACACTTGGCAAAGCGCCGTCAACGCTGCACAAACGGGCGTCGGCACCATCAACACCGTGGCCGATACGGCTTTTATTCTCAGTAGACCCGCAGGAAGGTATTATGTAACGGTGACAAACGCGGGCAATATTCAGAAAATAGACACCGTTGACATCAAAGAACCACCCGTCTTGTTTTTGAATCCACCGACGGCCGTCAATCCTTCGTGCGCGAACGACCGCGATGGTAGTTTGACAATACCAGTCGGCAGTTACGGCGGCGGCACGCCAGATTACACGTTTAAATGGTCAACGGGCGCCACAACCACGGCAATTACGGGTTTGGCAGCTGGTCCTTACGGCGTTACAATTACCGACATGAACGGCTGCGAAGAATCCATTCCGCGCTTCACCATCGGCGTCAATCCGATAACAATTACGGCCTTGAAAACGGATGCCACTTGCAAAGGCGTTAAAACGGGTGCGGTCAATATTACTTCCGTTCGGGGCGGCACAACCGTCGGCGGCGTTTACACCTTCACGTGGAGCACGGGCGCGACGAACGTTGGCACAACCTCAACGATTTCAGGACTCGAACCAGGCACTTATTTCCTAAGTATCAAGGATAGAAACAACTGCGAACGAAAAGATACCTTTAAAATAGACGCGCTCAGAAGCATTGAGGCAAGCGCCGTTGTTCAAAGCATCTCCTGTTTTGGCTTCGCTACGGGGTTCGTCAACGTAACGGCATCGGCGCGCGGACCCGAAAGACAACCTTACACTTTCACGTGGACGGGTACAGTTGGCACGCCGACGAATACCAGTACAACGACTTTTGTGAGAAATCTCACGGCGGCAACTTACGCTTTAACCATAAAAGACTTAGATAATTGCGAATTAGATACGTCTTTCACGATAAAACAACCTGATTCTATACGTTTAGCTTTGGTCACTTTGACCAACGAAAGCTGCACGGGCAGCGGTACCAATGGAACAAACGGCGCAATAACGATTGCGGCGTCGGGCGGCACAGCACCTTATAAATACGCATGGAGTCGGAACAGCCTCTTGGACACTTTTCCGTCCATTTCAGGTTTGCGCGCGGGAACTTATACGGTGACGGTGACGGACTCGGCGCGTTGTATAAATACGCGTGTTTACACGATTTCAGCGCCCGTTTTTCCGCGAATTGATAGTTTTAGCATAAAAAATGCGACGTGTTCAGACCGCAACGACGGCAACGCACGCGTGTTTTACAAAGCGGGAACGGGAACAACAATTGCTTCCGTGAAGTGGAGCAACACGGGATTTTTAGACAGCATTTCCAGTGTTTTAGGCGGCACTTACACCGTGACCGTCACCGCCGACAATGGTTGCCAAAGAACAGACACGGCGCGTATTCTATCGCCCGAAAGGATTCAATTCGACGTGGCAAGATCGTCAAAAATTGACCCCGTTTGTCCGAAAGACGCGACGGGTCGCGCTATTATTGTCATGAAAGGTGGCAATGGACCGCCTTACGTTTACAAATGGTCGGGCGGTGCGACGCAATCAGGAGCCGTTTTTGGTTCTTTGAGCGCTGGAACTTATACGTTTACAATTACCGACGAGCAAGGTTGTACGCCTGATTCAACAACAATTACGCTCATTGACCCGCCAACGGTTAAAGTTGTTTTTACGGACGATGATGATTTGAGCTGCTATAAATTTGAGGGAGCAGCTTGCGATGGCAAACGAAAAGCAACGGCGAGCGGTGGAACTGCCAATAATGGGTTGTATTCTTTCGCTTGGTCTTCGGGCGAAACAACGGCGAATGCGACGTCTTCAAAAGCCGTTAAATTGTGCCGCGGTTGGCAAACGGTCACGGTTTCCGACCAAGTATGTACCTATCCGCCTGATTCACTGTTTGTCAAGAGTCCAGATTCATTGGATTCGCCGACACCGCCCGTTGTGACGCCAACTTGCAAAGGCGACGGCGACGGCAGTGTTGAAATTCGGATGCAAGGTGGTACGCAGCCTTACACCTATTTGTGGAGCAATGGCTCGACGCGCAACAGCATTGTCAATATCCCCAAAGGTACCTATTCAGTGACCGTAACGGATGCAAAATTTTGCACAGCCGTCCGCGATATTGTTGTTTCGGAACCCGATTCGTTCAAAATTGACAGCATCCCGCTCAATACGCGCAATGTCACGTGCTTCGGTCTGTCCGATGGTGCAATTAGGCTTAGGCGAACGGGCGGTAATGGCTCGCCGCTGCAAACGAATTACACTTGGACTCCCTCAGTATCGCAGTCCGATTCAGCGAAAAACTTGAAAGCGGGTTTCTATACAATCCTCGCATCCGATGCTAAAGGTTGCAACGATTCATTGACGATAGAAATTAGGCAACCCGACCCCATTTATTTTGTTCTGGCACCGCTCACGCAACCGCGTTGCAATGGCGAATTGACGACCATTCAGATTGATGCCGCCTTCGGAAGCACGTATATGCATCCGTTTTCAGCCTCCGTGGACAATGGTCCTGAGAGTGGAATTGGTACGCAAATTCCCGTTTTTGCGGGGCGCCACGTCATAAATATTATTGAACAAGAAACCCGTTGTACGCTTGATACTGCCGTGACTATTAGCGAGCCACCGCCACTTTTAGTGCGGTTTGATACGCTCAATTTGCAGAATCAATTCTCTAAAATATTGGTCGGTTTGGGCGACAGTGTGCGCATTAATCCATTGATTACCAGCGTCTTACCGATAGATTCTGTCTCTTGGACACCCACAACGTATCTCTCGTTTAGAGGTGACCCGTTGCGCCCGTTCACGCGTCCGTTGGATGATATTACGTACAAATTGACGGTTGTGGATGTCAATGGTTGTTTCGCTTCGGAGCAACTCATGGTCGAGCTTGACCGCAATCGAAACGTATTTATTCCCAATGTTTTTTCGCCAAATGACGATGGTGCCAATGACTATTTTGGTGTTTTCAACGGCGTTGGCGTGAAAATGATAAACTTTGTCCGCGTCTTTGACCGTTGGGGTGAAATGCTGTTTTCAAAAGATAAAGTCGTCCCTGGAACCGACATTTCGCAAGGCTGGAACGGTACTTTCAGGGGACGGATTGTTGACAACGGCGTTTACATCTACATCGTTGAAGTCGAATTTGAAGATGGACAAAAATTGTTGTATCGCGGCGATGTTACCGTCGTTCGGTAACAAAAAATAGCTTAAATTTAAGACATCGATAACCAATAAAAAAGCCGTTCTGATATTTTCAGAGCGGCTTTTTTCATGTCTAATCTTACTTTTTAGCTACAGATTTTCGGATTTTCGGATTTTCGGATTAAAATTAGTCGTTGCAATCCGAAAATCCGTTACAATCCGAAAATCCGTTAAATCCGAAAATCCGTAGCTAAAATCCGTCGCTGAAAAAAATCAGTGTAAATCAGTAGAATCAGCCCAATCAGTGGTCCAAGTCGTTTACAACTTAAATCAGTTTTTCAAGCGCGTGAAAACCGATACCGTAGTGTTTTTTTATGGCTTCCACTTGGGCAAAAGCCTCCTTTTTCGGTTTGCTTTTGATGCCCACAATCATCACATTTTTGGGCGTGTGTTCGGTTGAAATAAATTCAAAAACCTTCGTTTTATAGCCGTGAGCTTCCATCAAAAGCGCGCGAATGCCGTCCGTTAGTAATTCAGCTTGCCGCTCTTCCATAATGCCGTGCCGTAAAATTGGCTGCATTTCGTTCGACACATTCAGTTCTTTGCGCAACTGTTTGTGGCAACACGGCGCCACAACGATAATTTTTGCGCCGCTTCTGATGCCTTTCGCTATCGCAACGTCCGTCGCCGTGTCGCACGCGTGAAGCGCAATCAACATATCAAGGCGCTCGGTTTCAAAGGCATTGATGTCTTGGGCGATGAACGACAATTTCTCAAAATGGCACTTCTCCCGCAGTTTATTGCAAAAATCCACGAGTTTTGGACGCAATTCGATGCCAAATACTGAGGGGTCCCTTTTCAAATTATTTTTCAAAAAATCGTAGAGCGCAAACGTCAAGTAACCTTTTCCACTGCCCATATCGACGATAATTGGGTCATTAGGCAAGTCGGTTTCGCGAACAAGCGACGCGATAATCTCAATGTATTTGTCAATCTGTCGAAATTTTTTCTGTCCCGTAGGCGTCACAACGCCTTTGGCGTCCGTTATTTCGAGCGCGTGAAAATAAGGCTGTTGCGGGTCCAAACGGCGCGTTTTTTCGTTGTCATGTTGCGTCAAAAGGGACCCCTCAGCATTGGACGGTTTTTTTTCTAAAAAACGGGCTTCGCCTTTTTTATCGATTTGCAACGAAAAATCTGCTTCGGTTGTCCACACGTCGGCGTTTAAAAACGTGGTTCCCATTTGTTCTGTCAAAAAAAGGGACCCCTCAGTATAAGCGTAATTTTTTACCTCATCGCGCGTTTTGTAGCGAAAAGTAAAAGACAAACGTGGCTGTTTTTTTATCTCCACAAGGCGTCCGTAGATATTTTTCAACTCTGAATTGCCCGTCGGTTTAGACAGCGTTATTTTTATAAACGTTTGATTATTAATGCTTTGTGCCAATTTTTCGGCAAAGCGTTCAAGCGGTTGCTTATCCATTTTTTTTGAATTATGGCGTGGACTTCGGTCTAATATCGTCGATTTAACGTTTTTTAAGCGCTCAGTAAGCGGGTGATTTGAAATCACCCGCTTAATTTAACTGTGATTTCAACACCCGATTTTCGTTAAGTTGACGATATTGGATTTCGGTCTGCACCTGATTTTACGGATTAAAGTCCGTGCTATTTTTTTAGATTTAAAATTCTACTTTTGCCCTCAAGATGACGACATTTAGAAATATTCAGATACTTGGCTTAGCCCTTGCCCTTGCGGTGCTTACGAACGGTTGCGCAAACATCGGCGCGCTCAACGGTGGTAAAAAAGACACGACGCCGCCGCGCGTTGTGACGGCGCGCTCGACGCCTAATTTTCAGACCAATTTTAAAAAACAACCCATTAGATTGGTCTTCGATGAATACATAAAACTCGACGACGTATTCAAACAAGTTGTTATTTCACCGCCTTTGGATGAAAATCCCACGGTCGAATCAAAAGACAGCCGTTCAGTCGTTTTGACCTTTGGGAAAGACGTCGTTTTGCGTGAAAATGCGACTTATACCATCAATTTTGGCAGTTCGGTCAAAGATTTGAACGAGGGCAACGTGGCAAAAAATCTCCGTTTTGTCTTCTCGACGGGCAATAAAATTGATTCGTTGACGGTCGTCGGACGCGTGATTGACGCCGTTTCGGGGCAACCCGTTGACGGTGCTTTATTGATGTTGTACGACAATTTTTCTGATACAATTGTCCGAAAAAAGAAACCTTTTTACTTCGGACGAACGGAAAAAGACGGCATTGCACGGATTGAAAACGTCGGCGAAGGTAGTTTTAAAGCCTTTGCCCTTGTTGATAAAGACCAAAATTATTTATTCAATCAAGACGTCGAGCGCATCGGTTTTCCCGATTCGTTGATAACGGTGTCGCTGACCAGCAATGCACCGCAGCTTTTTCCGCCCGATACATCAACCGTTGACAAAACTTTGGACTTCGAAAGGACCCCTCAGTACCCAAAGAAAAAAACGGCAAAAGACACGGCAAGTAAAGCGGCAAACGCCGAGCAACAAAGGGCAAGCTCAAATGTAACAATTCGATTATTTGACCCCGTGAAAAAAAGTCAATTAATGACCAAGGAGACCGATAAATACGGCGTCGTAAAATTGATTTACAACGATGAACCAAAAAAAGTAACCGTCAATTTTGACCAAATCGGGCAAACCGTTTTGACGGAAGTGAGTAAAGATACGCTCCTCGTTTTCTACGATTTGGCACGAGATGCCGCGTGGAATTTAATCGCGAAGAACGATACTTTTCCCAATGACACGATTCGCGTGCGGACGAAAGGACGCGCTGATTTTTTGAAAAAAACAAAATTAGAAGCCGTCAACGCGCCAAAATCCATCAATAAACATCCGACTAAACCAATTGTTTTGACATTTACAAATCCGTTGCAAAACATTGACAGTCAACGCATTGAATTATTGGATTCGGCAAAAAAAACGATACCCCTCAGTATAAAACGCGATTCGGTGAGTCCGCGCAAGTTGCAAATCAACGCCAATTGGCAAGAAGGAAAACGCTACACTTTACAGATTTTGCCGTCGGCTTTGACGGATATTTATGGTTTAAAAAATGACACCGTTTCGATGTCAATTGGCGTTCAATTGAAGGAAGATTTTGGCGATTTGACGTTGAAAATCACGCATTTGGATTCCACAAAAAACCATATTTGTCAAGTATTGGGCGGCGGCGGCATGGTCGAAAAAGAATTTTATATTGAACAAAAAGCGCGTTTCACCACCCGCCTCGAAACAATTCAACCCGATGGTTACACGATAAAAATCATTGAAGATGTGAACAAAAATCGCCGTTGGGACACGGGCAATTACGACAAACACACGCAACCTGAACGCATTTTTTCGCAAACGGCGGAAAGTTTACGCGCCAATTGGGAAGTCGAAGTGGAAATTGATGTGCAGTTTGAAGAAAAATAAAAATGGACGTTAACCAAACTTGGATTGAAATTTGGTCGTTTTCATATTATACTTATTTTTAACTTTTATCCAACATGAAACCTGCTCTTTTATCCATTATTCTTTTTTTTATATCTTTATCAAGCCTTCACGCTCAAAGATTTGGCTATCCGAATGTGCAAGAACGGCAATTGATTGGCACCAAATGGCGCTACGCTTACACGCTGCATTTGGAGTCGAACACGACGGTGCATCAAGCGGATAAGGAGTACCAATATTTTCTTTTTTTTAGATACGATTACACATTTGAGCAGTTTTTGCACGGCAAATACGCCAAAGGCAACTGGAGTTTGAACGGAGGTACTTTGTTTTATCCGTTTCGGAACATCAAAAAGTTTGAAATTGCGGCAATCAATAACAAAACATTGGTCTTGGAATTTCAACAACCGAACTCGAATGGAACCTATCAATACCATTTCGTTCAGGTCGAAACATCGACCGCGCCCTTTGTTCGCCCCGTTGATGAGCTGCCCGAAGTGGTTGTGGAAGCCGCGCCAAAAGAGCCGCGCCGCCGCTCATGGTGGTCGATACTGAGGGGTGGCAACGACGGTGCGAAAAAAGCTGAAACGACCAAAAAACCCTTGACTTACATTAGTATTGAGCTGGTTGGCGGCGGATATTACGGCGGCATCGACCCCGTTGTGAAGGATTTTATCCGCATTGGCACCGACGGTCGGCTAATTCACGAATACCAAACGGTTAATCAACCGCTTAGAGTGGTGAAAAAAAATATTCCGCGCTCGGAGCTTGAATTATTCGGAGAATACGTGATTCAGAACAAGTTTTTTGAGATGCAACGCGTGTATGACTGCGCGAGTATCGTGTGCGAAAAGCGAAAAGTGATGAAACCGTCACCGATTCCGTTGCGCTTGATGATAAATTACGGCGATAAAAAACGCGTGATTACGGTGGCAATTTGGGGAGAAGACCATGCAAAAATTCGTTATGCAGAATACCCGCCCGCTTTGGACAATATCATCGAAGCCATTCGGAAAATGACGCACCGATTGGAAGGGTGATTTAAGTGAAAAGTGAAAAGGGGAAATGAAAAGGGGAAATGAAAAATGCCGATTTGACACGTTCAAATCGGCATTTTTTGTTTGAAAAAGGCATTTATACTGAGGGGGGTATTTTTTTTAGAAAAAATGATTTAACTTTGTTGAAAAATTTAAGACATGGTAGCTATTCAATCAGCAATTCAAGACAGACCGCCCATTGCTCAAAATGGTCAAAAACGCATAACTTGGGTAGAATTTCAAAAGCGCTATCTTGACCGCGAAGACGGCTTCAAATACGAGTGGGTAGATGGTTATGTAGAAAAAACGCGCCGAAATATGGACAAAAAACAACTCTATATCGTTACTAATTTGCAGCGATTTTTCAGCCTCTTGTATGCGCAAGCGCGCGTAAGTGGTTGGCTTTTAGCGGAGGGAGATACTTTTTTTGGTAAAAATCATCGCCGTCCCGATGTGGCATATTACAATGACGAACAGCTGATTGCGGCACGAACGGGCGGCAAAGCAGAGCCTCAATTTATCATTGAAATTATCTCTTCTAATGATCAAATGCACGATGTTCACCGCAAAATGCGGGATTATAACGCCGTTTCAATTCCCGTTGTTTGGCATATTTTTACTGAAATTGAAGAAGTTCACGTTTATAATGGTCGCGTTATGAAAGTTTTAATAGGCGACGAATTGTGTTCTGCTGCACCCGTTTTACCTGAATTTCAGATTTCAGTGAATGATATTTTCAAGTAAAATGCTTTTAAAAACAAACAAAAAACGCCGATTTGATGTGGTCAAATCGGCATTTTTTGTTTGAAAAAAGGCATTTATACTGAGGAGTCCTAAAATTTTCACGCGGCGTCTTCCAAAAGCGCTTCCGCACTAAGCGGTGCGTTTTTATTCATTTTTCGGAGCAAATAAATCGAAATAAGACCCGCCACGATATTGTAAAATATTTGAATTGAGAAAAACATGATATTGGCAAACGAAAAAGCATCATCGCCTTTCACGCCGTACAAAGCAAGGGCGGACATGGCTAAAAAATGGTAGGTTCCCATGCCGCCAGGCGACGGAATGACGATGCCAAAGGTACCAAAAACGAAGACCGTCAAGGCGGCAAGTGGCGACAAATCTGCCGTCGGAGCAAACGCGAAGAAGCATAAATACGTCATGAGATAATACATAATCCAAATATTGACGCTGTGAAAAATGAACGCAGCGGGATTTTTTACCTTCCGAATCGTTTTTAAACCTTCACTAAACTTTTCAACAAGGTGCCAAATTTTGCTCACAAAAGGCAATTTAGCGATTTTTTTGCGCAGAATGTACGCTAAAACCAGCGAAATGACGCCAAAAACCGTGACGGCAATAAAAGCGGGATGTGCAAAAAGTCGAAACGAGCCACTGCCATCACCGAGATTTTTGTCCAACCACGACCATAAAATGTCATACTGAACAATAAACGAGAAACCGACGATGAGCGCCAAAGTCACCAAATCCAAAATGCGGTCAACGACGACGGTTCCCATGACCCGACTCACCGACATACCTTCCGCCTTCGCCAAAGCGCTGGCCCGCACAACTTCGCCCGCCCGTGAAAGCCACAAATTGGTAAAATAACTAATATTAACAGCAAAAAATGAATTGAGTGTCTTGGGTTGATGTCCCAAAGGTTCGATGAGCATATTCCAACGAATGGCGCGGCTCCAATTTGAAATCGAAAAAGCGAGCAAAGTTGTTCCAATCCAAAAGAGATTGACCGATTTAAAATCGTCCAAAATTTTGCGGATAAGCGGATAAGGTTGCTTGCCGTCAAGGCGCAATTGTTCTTGAAAAGCGGCATTTTGACCGTTGTAAAGCCACGTCATAATGGCAAGACCGATGCCGAGAGCGAGGGAAAATTTTAGAAATTGACCGACCGATTTTTTCATAAAGTTGTAAACGTATTTGCAAAAATAAGGCTGCAAAATTGTTAAAGAGTAAGCGTGAATCAAGCGGTAAACGAGTATGTTGACCATCTAAATGCAAAGTTAGAAAAAACCTTCAAAAAATGCGCAACGCAATGAAAGTTGCCGCCAAACAGAGCGTTAAACTCAACAAAATGTTGCAAAAAGCCGTGAATAATTGCCCATTTTGCGCCAATTGAAGCGTTTCGTTTGAAAAAGTAGAAAACGTGGAAAAGCCACCACAGAAACCCGTTGCCAAGAGCAAACGTTGTGCGTCCGTCAAATTGCCCTTCGTGACGGATGCCGTTAGGGCGCCAATTAGGAAGCACGCAACGACGTTGGAAATAAGAGTCGCAAGTGGAAATTTAAACGCTAAATTGCTGATAGTCAACGAGATACCGTAACGAACGAGGCTACCAAAACCGCCGCCAAGAAAGACAAGAAAGGTATTCATATTATATTTTTTATGATATTATTCGTTAAAAGTCGTTTTATACTGAGGGGTCCTAACGACCGACTCATGATGGCTAAACGACTGGTTTAACGCGCATTTTTTCTAAAATCCGAACGAGTTCCACGGCTTCATCTTCCGCAATATTGTTCACGTAGCCTTGCATGGTATCGGCGTGAATGAGATTAATTTCTGCCAAAAGATTGAGTCCCGCTTCCGTCAAATGCACAAAAATGAGGCGACGGTCGTTGGTGCCTTCTACCCGCTCAACCAGTTTTTTTTGTTGTAATTTTCCTACCAAACGCCCAACGTTCGACATTTTGTCAATCATTCGGCGCTTGATGTCCATGATACTCACGGATTTAGGATGTTGTCCTTTCAAAATACGCAAAATATTGAACTGTTGATGCGTTAATTGATAGGTTTTAAAAAAATCATCTTGCAGCTTGCAGAGCCAAGCGTTCGTAATTTTGATGGTGACTGCCGCGTGAAGATGTGGGTTTTGAATCTTGCCTAAAATTGCTTGTTCTGTTGTCATGATTTAAGGAGGATATTTAGTCGTTCAAATTGCAAAATAGCAACATATTAGATTTTGACAATTTTCCCACTCAAAGTCACATTTTTATTATTCAATTTATAAAAATATATCCCGATTGGCGCGTTTGGTAAGTCGATGGTCAAACTATTGGAAGATGTAAATATAGTTGTTTTTTCTAAAATAACTTGCCCATTCACGTTGAAAATAATCAAAGATGTTTCTCCAAGTACCCCCTCAGTATCGAAGCTAATTTTTGACGAAAACGGATTGGGCGACACCTTCACAAACTGTTGATTATCAACAACTTTGTTCGTTACGCGTCGATACAAAAGCCCTTTTTTAACCGCCGCAAAAGCATTAATTCTCCCCCATCCATACGTGTTATTTGGCACCGACAAACCGCTAATTGTCCCACAATCTTGCGTGGTTTGCATTGGGCGACAGGTCAGTTCTAAGATTTTTTCGATGGTATCAACCTGTCCAGCGAGTTG
>JAYUKJ010000940.1:0-7102 GCA_043764555.1 Saprospiraceae bacterium | reverse complement strand
TGGAATTTGGAATCCTTGAAATCCTTGGAATTTGGAATCCTTGAAATCCTTGGAATTTGGAATCCTTGAAATCCTTGGAATTTGGAATCCTTGAAATCTCTTAAATCGTCATTCGATAAAATTTAAAAAACAATAAAAGTGGGTATTCTAATTTTTCTTATTCTCAACTACCTCCTCACGTGCGTAACGCTGATGAAAGTGTTTGAGAAAGCGGGCATTGCGCCGTCAAAAGCCTTGATTCCGGGCGTAAATTTCGTCGAATGGGCGAAACTTGTTGGGCATAAACCGTCTCATGCGGCGTGGATGCTGTTCCCCGTCGTCAATATTTTCATTTGGTGCGGCTTGTGCGTGGACACGATGCGCTCATTTGGTCGCTACACATTCATCGATAGCTTTTTGGCGGTCGTTGTGGCACCGTTTGCTTTTTGGCAAGTTGGCACCAACAAAGACGATAAATATCTCGGTGGCATTGTCCCGCGTGAGGCTGAATTTCAAGCGGCTGTGAAGACGGCTTTGGAGAAAAAAGACAAATTCGCGCTCAACAAACTCGAAACAAGTCCTTATGCCAAAACACCGATTCGAGAATGGACAGAAGCGATTTTCTTCGCCGTTTTTGCCGCAGCGTTCATTCGTATGTTTGTTTTTGAAATGTACGTCATTCCAACGTCTTCGATGGAAGGCTCGCTTTTGGTCGGCGATTACTTGGCCGTTGGCAAGTTCAACTACGGTTTGCGGACGCCGATGACGGTCGTTCAAGTGCCTTTGGTTCACAATCAGGTGCCAATTACGGGGTCTGAATCCTACCTTACTTCGCCTTCGTTACCTTATTTTCGTTTGCCTGCTTTTGACAACATCGAACACAACAGTCCCGTTGTTTTCAACTGGCCGTATGGTGATAGTATTGTTATGGCTGGCGGACGCTCGTGGAATGTCAATCAATTGAAACAAATGGGGCAACGGTTTTCGGAAGATGATGTTATTGTGCGACCAGTTGATAAAAAAGACCATTATATAAAACGTTGTGTTGGACTACCTAACGAGATATTGGAAATAAAAAATCGCCAAATTTTTATCAACGGACAAGCGGCTTTGGTACCGTCGAAAGTTCAATTTCATTACCGCGTTACGGGCGGTGTGAATATTGAAAAGTTGAGAGAATGGGGCGTGAGTATCAACGATTTAGGTCAAGGCGCCGCCGCAGCGGGTCATTTCGCTTTGAACCAAGAACAGGTCGATAAAATCAACGCAATGGGCGGTGGCGTGAAGGCTGAAATCGTTCCGCAAGACGATACGCGACCCGATATTTTTCCGCACGACACAGCACATTACAAATGGACAGTCGATAATTTTGGACCTCTGAAAATTCCTGCGGCGGGTTCAACAATACAATTGAGCAATGAAAATATTGCCATTTACAGCCGCGCAATCGTGGTGTACGAACACAATACCTTGGCGATAAAAGCCGACGGTATTTACATAAATGACGTAAAAACAACGAGTTATACATTCAAACAGAATTACTATTGGATGCAGGGCGACAACCGCCATAACTCGGAAGATTCTCGTTTTTGGGGATTTGTTCCCGAAGACCACATCGTCGGAAAACCCTTATTTATTTGGTTTTCAAAAGGCGAAGACGCGGGCATTCGTTGGAATCGCATCTTTACGGGGGCGAATAAAATGTAAAATAGGACCCCTCAGTATAAAAGTCAAAAAAAGCCGATTTTCGCTCAAGAATGAGTGGAAATCGGCTTTTTTATGTTTTATACTGAGGGGTCGTGTTTGAAGATTAGGAGCCGCCAATTTTCTTTTTTGTGGCTTTATCGTTTTCTCTCTTTGATAATTTTTGAAACTCAATACCGACATTAATGCCTAATTGATAAAAGCGATTTGACGTGTAACTCAAGTATAATTCATCACCGAGTAGGTGCAAACTCACGATGGGTTCTAATTTCAAATTGACTTTATCCGTCAATTTAATTCTTTGAATATAAGAAATTGACCCGATTAAATTAAGTGATTTTACGGGTATAAATTCCCCAAAACCGTCCAACACTTTATTTGTACTGATGCGGGTAATGGTCAAATCCGCTTTTTTATCGAGCCTAAAAGATGGGGCAATACCAAACGCTAAACCCGACATCTTACTCAAAATAAATTCGGCTTTTACGGGGATATTCAAGTTCGTCATATTGCTTTTTAGCGCCGTAATTGAAGGCGAATAAGTTCCGTTATCATTGTCAACACCCCACATTAAACCAGTTGTACTTTGCTTAAAATTGAATGTATTGAAGGCAGCACCTACATTAAGATTGAGCCGTTTTGAGATAGAAAACGTTGCATCTACGTTAAATCCATAGCTTAATCCCGCTTGAACGGTTGTGGCAGTGCCTCTTGGCTGCGTAAAATTATCCGTTTTACCCAAAATCATGTTTGTGTTATTGACGGAAGTGCCAACGCCAAAAGATTTAAAACTGAAGTTTTGCGCTTCCATATTTAACGCAAATAATACGCTTAGAAAACAAAAGATTATTTTTTTCATAAGTTAGAATTTAAAGTTAATTTTTGATTGAAGACCCCAAAAATAAGCGTCGGCATCGAGCGCACCGAATGTGTCTTTATCTTTTAGGGCGTTTGAATAATATTTGAACAATGGTGTGAATGATAGTTGCCAGTGTGAATGAATGTTGTAAGCGAATTCATAGCCGATAGAAACGCCTAATCGAATAAAATATGCTTTCGACAATTTGTATCCCAGAGTCCGTATCGTTGTTGGAGAGTTTAAAAAGGTTGTGCAACAACCTTGTTTGCTTCCATCTTTTAGTGCGATAATGTAGTCCTGTGCCTCAAAATAATCTATTAAATTGATGCTTGCACCAAATTCTAAATGCATTTCCCATTTTTTAGAATTTGACGCTAAATAAGATATTGTTATTGGTAATTACCTCTATATTTCAACACTAATTCCGAAGCAAGATATTCAGTTGGCGGCTGTTCAAATTTCTTGTCACCATAAAAATAGCCCGTATGCTGTTTTAATTCAGTAACAAATAAACCCGTAGCAAGCGCTATTTTATTGCTTAGTTTTCGCTGATAAGTAAAACCGATATTGTAGCCATACATTGGTTTATCAGGTTTCCGTGTTGTGTACCAATAGTAAAACATAGCTAATCCTGCGTTTTTAGCGAGGTAATTAGTGTTTAACTTTGTAATCGCAGGTGTATAAACAAACGATAATGTATTCTTTTGACCAAACAAAACGATGTTGATACAAAGAAGAAACCACGCAAGCAATACGCTTTTTTCATAGTCATTGGAATTAGGTGAAGCCTAACAATTTTGATATTATTAGGCTTCACAGTAAACTAAATGAAGATTAAAACTATCGGAAGACATTCACTTCGCCCTTCCAATTTTCGGGAAGATTTCCCTGACTTTTTCGTTGGTCGGAGCAGTTTTCCATATTAATATGCCAAACAAAGGTTGCATCATTTACCCATTGCCCATTCACTTTTCCATCCCACCTAATCCAACTATTATCATAAAAACGGTTGTGTAAGTTTATCGTTGGCTGGTCGGCAGTTTCTTCTCTTACAAAAACTCTGTCACCCCAACGATTGTACACTTCAACGCGGTACCAGAAAGCACTATAGCCATAGTTATTCGCACCAAAAGCCTTGAAAACGTCAGTTTCCAAGGCTGTTTTACGTAAAATACTGTATAAAAATCCAAGCACGAATAAAATAAATAAGTTAAAAAATAACTTTGACATAGTCCATTTCACATTTAAAGATACTTTTGCTGCCTTATTCATATAATTAATTTTTTCACACTACTTAACTTTTCTAAAATGAAAAAAACTCTGCTTCTCGCGGCTATTTGCTGCCTTTCTCAATTTATTTATGCTCAAACTTCGGGGTCGTTAGATAGTACATTCGGGACTAACGGGCGCGTCGTTATACGGTTCGATACGATTCGAGCTTACGTTGAACAGTATCGAACAAGGGTTGCTGTTCAGAAAGACGACAAGATAATTATTAGCGGAATCCACGTAGCGGGTAGAGATACTTCTAATTCTTTTGATAGACGGGATACTATTTATGGCAAATTGGTTCGTTACAATCCTAATGGTGCAATTGATGACACGTTTGGCGTTAATGGCGTAGTTATTACTAAAACAGCTAACGGTATTAACAGCATAGATAAAATTATTTTACAACCCGATGGAAAAATACTCGTTGGCGGGCGTTCCGATAAAGGCGAGTTTACACTCATACGATATAACTCAAACGGCGTACTTGACGCGACTTTTAATCCAATGTGTGCCGTAAAAGTTACTTCTGGCTATGTAGGTAATGCGGGTGTAACAACCATTGTTATCCAACCAAACGGAAAAATTATGCTGTCTGGTTGGGCTACAATTTTTAATAATGGTTATGATGATAAATTAGTAACCATTCGTTTTGACTCAAATGGCTATTTAGATGCCTCCTTTAATTTAACGGGTGTTCGTTATGAGAGAATTGAAACAGCAACGGCTTCAAGTCAAAATTCTTTTGGCAGTTTTAACGATGTACAGACAGATAATAAAATCATTCTTGGTGGTAGTTTTTACAATCAAACGAGTTTTATAGCATCAATAATACGCTATAATCTTAATGGTTCTATTGATTCTACTTTTGGTATTAATGGGAGAACAAATATTAATGGGATGTTTCTCTATCAATTGAAAGTGCTAAATAGTGGAAAAATTATGGTGTCAGGTTCTTCTGACTCAGATACGACGCTTGTAAAATTATTCCGTTTAAACACAAACGGTTCCTTAGATACAACTTTTGGTATTCGAGGAAGAATAAAAACAAATAATGGCGACAACATTACAGATTTTTTGATTCAGAAAGATGAAAAAATACTCGCAATAACATTCAGCAGTAACCCTAATCAAAATCTTACGCGTTTCAACAGCAATGGTACATTGGATAGCACGTTTGGCGTGAAAGGTACTATACCTATGCCTGCATTAATAGTGGGAAAAAATAGATATTATGAGAAAATAGAATTTCAAAGTAGTGGGAAAATAATAGCTGCAGGCCGCTATCCAGATTTTCCACCCTCTCGAGATTATGCTTATGATAACATTATCGTCCTTACCCGTTTCAACAATTCCGTTCACGCCCTCAACGATACTTGCCAAAACGCCCAACTCCTCACCCCCTCAGTATCAACGAGTGGAACAACCGCTAACGCAACGTCTGAAACTACCCCAAATCGCGTGTTGCCTTGCGAAACCAATCAAAACGTCAAAGATGTGTGGTACAGATTCCGAAGCGATACGGGGCAATTGCGCGCTTTTCGGATGCAATTGATGGTGAATAATCTCCCGGCTTCCACACCGCTTAAATATGCGGTGTATACAGGAACTTGCGGCGACTTCGTTAGAATTGGTGCGTGTAAGTCGTTGATTGTCAATAGCCAACTCCTAGATACTTTAACGCTTTTGGAGGCCAATCAAGATTATTTTATTCGCGTTTGGGCGAACGATTCCAATCAGATTGCGGTATTTACTTTAAAAATTCAAGGGATTCAAAACTTTAATGTTGTGCCAATCGCCAGTTTCAATACAGTCAACAGTTGCCAATCTTTCGCAAGCGCAGATGTGACAACGATAAACAGTCAAAAATGGTTGAGCCTCATTGACCCGACGGGCGTTGTCGCTGAAATGAATCCGAATGGCAATCTTTTGGGTCAAGTGACTGGCGGCTATTTTATCAATTCAACAGGCACAATCCGTCGGGCGAGTGGCACGCCTTATCTGGATAGAAACATCGGCATCAAAGTCGTCAATCAACCGACAACCGATGTTAGTATTCGGTTATACTTCACGGAACGTGAACGGGCGGCGTATTTTGCCATCGTTGGCGCAAATCCGCTTGCGATAACGCATTACGCGGGTGCGTCGTGTTCGGCAACGGTTCAATCGGGCAGCGGCGATTTGTTCCCTGCCGTCATTCGGATTACACCGAGTGGTAATTTTTATGCGGAATTCGTAACGCGCCGTTTTTCGGGTTTCTTTTTGGGACCTAATCGCGGATTGGTTTTTTCAAACGAAGTGAACGCCGATGCCGATAAATTACAGATTCAAGCAATCTATCCGACGCCCGTTTCTGCGGAACTTACGGTTGTTTTTACGGCGCATCAAGCGACAACGCAAGGGCGCGTTTTTATCACCGGTATCCTTGGTAAAACATTGGTAGACAAGATAATAAATATTCAATCGGGTAGCAATAACTTACAATTAAACACGGCGACTTTATCAAACGGTTTGTATTTTGTCAACATCAGCGATGGTGTAAATCAAGCGTCGAAAAAAGTGGTTAAGCAGTAAATAGCACGCCCTCAGTATTTTTGCTAAGTTTGCGCTTGAAATAGCATTGAAGGTCATCGAGGTTAAAAACCTCGACGACCTTATTTTTTATAAATCGTGGAACCACCCCCTCAGTATTTTTGTTAATTTTGCAGAAAAGTACACGCATAAGTAACGTGATTTTAATTACTAACGGTGCAAGAATTAATGAATTCTTGCACCGTTAGGTACATAAAAAATAAAAAAAATGGACGTATTAGATAAACCACTCATCAATCGTGTTGCGGAAAGCGGATTGATAACGTTGAATTTGGAAGACTATTTTCCGAAAGAAGTCACCGCCGTTTTCGACCTTAAAGACTACCTTTTTATGGGTTTGATTTTGAAAGAAAAAGACTTTCGCGAAGCCTGTAAAGTCCACGATTGGGCGCAATATACGGGCAAAAACTTGGTCATTGACTGCACCGCCGATGCGATTATTCCCGTTTGGGCGTTTATGCTCGTTTCGGCAAATGCGGCGCCGTTTGCGGTTGAAATTTTTCAAGGCTCAGAATCCGAGTTTTTTAAGGCATTTTACACGTCAAAACTCGCCGATTTCAACGCTTCCCCGTTTGAAGGCAAGCGCGTCGTTATCAAAGGTTGTTCCGACAAACCCGTTCCGCCCGCCGCTTATGTCGCCTTGACGCATAAATTGCAGCCCTTTGCGCAGAGCATTATGTACGGGGAACCTTGTTCGAC
>JAYUKJ010000939.1:0-26296 GCA_043764555.1 Saprospiraceae bacterium | reverse complement strand
AAGCGCGGTGGCGCCCAACGGCACCCGATTATGCGGACGCTTTGGAACCAAGTTGGCACAAATTGCGCGCCATGACGCTCGATTCTGCTTCGCAATTTAAGCCGATTCCGCCGCCTAAATTCGACTCGTCGAAAGGCAGTGTTTTTTACAAATATGCCTACGAAACCTACAAAACCGTCGTGGATTCGACACCCGACCGCATCGCAACAGCGTGGTATTGGGACGATAATCCGAACGCAACGATGAACTCGGGACACGTCAATGTGGCGCGCAAAAAGATTTCGCCAGGCGGTCATTGGTTGTGGATTACGATGTACACGTGTCGCCAAGAAAAGAAAGATATTTATGCCTCAACGGCGGCTTATATGCAGGTTGCGGTGGGTTTATTCGATGCGTTTATCAGTTGTTGGGACGAGAAATACCGCTCGGAAGTGGTGCGCCCCGAATCCTACATTTCAAAATACATTGCCCCATCTTGGTTGCCAATCATCAACACGCCGCCATTTCCCGAATATACAAGCGGACATAGCTGCGTTTCGGGTGCCTCTTCAACGATTTTGGGCAACATTTTTGGCGAAAACACGGCATTTATTGACAGCACCGAAGTCCAATTTGGCATTCCGCCGCGTGCTTACAAATCCTACAAAGAAGCTGCAACCGAAGCCGCTTTCAGCCGAATGTACGCGGGCATTCACTATCGCCCCGCTTGCGAAGTCGGTCTGACGCAAGGCGACGCCGTTGGCAATCAAGTCTTGGCACGGTTGAAAATTCAGAAGTAATCGATTCCAAATTTCAAATTCCAAATTCCAAGGTTGAAATTTGAAATTTGAAATAAAAAAATAGGCTGTCCCCAAAAGGCAGCCTATTTTTTTTATTTTTTTTTGAAAAATACTGAGGGGGTAAAAACGATTTCAGTTGTCTTTAATATATCTCAGGCTTTTACACTTGATTTTTCAAAATATTTTTCGCTTTGCAGCCTTCACGGACTCAAGTTTGTGATACCATTAAATTTATTTTTCAAAATCTTTAAACCCACTTTCTGTCATGAAAAAATTAATTGTAGCACCCATTTTAATCGCTTTTTTTGCTGTCGCAATGACAGGATGCCTCAAAGAAAATATCTTTGGAAGCGGCTCAATTGTTAGCGAAAATCGAACTATTAGCGCGCCTTTCAGAGAAATACGCATTGAGGGTTCCATGAATGTGTTAATCAAGCAAGGAGACTCAGTCAAAGTAACAGCAAAGGATTACGCCAATATTTTGCCGTATCTCGACATCCGCGTTGTCGGCAATGCCTTGGTGATTTCTTACGAAAACAACGCTTGGATTAGCAATTCGGCAGGCGAAGTCACTGTCACTTTACCCACTTTGACGGGCGTAGAATTGACAGGTTCGGGCGATATTGGCACGATTGGCAACTTCAACTTTGCCGATTTGAGCCTTATTATCAGTGGTTCAGGCGATTTTTCGTTCGCAGGAACGTGCAAAAATATGAACGCTAAAGTCACTGGTTCGGGCGATATTCGCGCTTACGATTTGCCAACGGAAGTCATAACTGCCCGTATTTCAGGTTCGGGCGATATGCAATTGAACGCAAGTCGCACGCTTGATGCCACAATTTCGGGTTCGGGCGATATAATTTATAAAGGTTCCCCTGCGACGGTCACGAAAAGTATTTCGGGCAGTGGCAGTGTTCGTAAATTCTAAAAATAGGACCCCTCAGTATAAATGCCTAATTTTGACGTTTTTTAATCTAAATCAGTAATAAATCAAGGATGAAACGGATATTGGTAACAGGTTCGGCAGGAAAATTAGGCAGTGTAACGGTCTATTATTTACGACAAAAGGGCTACGAAGTCGTAGGCGCGGACATCGTTGAAAGTGCCACAACGGACGTTTTGTTGGACATTAAAAATAAAAAAAATGTCGATAAAATAACGAAATCAGTGGATGTTATTGTGCATACAGCCGCTATGCATGGAAAGCATTTTGAATTAAAATATCCACGACGCGATTTTATTAAAACGAATATTGATGGCACTTTTAATTTACTCAATGCGTGTGTAAAAAACGGCGTAAAAAAGTTGATTTACATCAGCACGACGTCCATTTATGGCAATGCGATGGTGGATAAAAACAAGGCGGTTTGGGTAGATGAATCGTTGAATCCTGATCCGCGAGATATTTACGATATTACTAAATTGACAGCCGAATTATTGTGTCGTGATTTTTTTGAAAAAGAAGGAATTGAGACGGTTTCGCTGCGTGTTTCGCGCTTTTTGCCTGAAAATGACAATTTAAAAGCCATACATCGCCTCTATCGTGGACTTGATGAACGGGATGGTGCAGCCGCAATTCAATTGGCAATTGAGCATCAATTTGATAGTTTTGAGTCCCTAAATATCTCGGCAGATAGTTCTTTTCAACGGGAAGACGTCGTTGATTTGATGGTTAATTGTAAAAGTGTTTTATTGACATACTATCCCGATTTAGAAACGGTTTTCAATCAAAAAAAATGGACATTTCCTAAACAAATAGACCGTGTTTATTCAATTGAAAAAGCGAAACGATTGCTCAATTATCAACCGAAATATAATTTTGACAGCTTCATTTAATGGGTAAATATTTTTTCAAGGACCCCTCAGTATAAAAGCCTAAAAAGCACTTAAATTTAACGTTTTTGGACATTTCATTTTTATAGCTAAACAACTACAACCCTTGTGCAACTAATTGATAATCAAATATTTGAAACCATAAAATTGGGCGACGAAGCGGCTTACGAACAACTGTTCAGGTCGTTTTACCCGCGCTTGTGTGGCTTTGCGGCGACACTCGTGACCGACCGCGAAGAAGCCGAAGAAGTGGTACAAACCCTGTTTTGTCGGCTTTGGGAACAACGCGATACGCTCGAAGTGACGACTTCCGTGCAGGCTTACCTGTTTCGGGCGGTCAGAAATGCGAGTTTGAATCATCTTAAAAAAGTAAAAATTAGGGATACTTATAAAGCGCATAATCTCGCAACAATGGAACAAAATCACGCATTCCAACCCGACCACGCCGTTCATTCGGAACTGCGGCAAGCCCTCGAAAAAGCGATTGCGGGACTGCCCGAACAGTGCCGTATTGTCTTCAAAATGAGTCGTTTTGAGGAATTAAAATACAAAGAAATTGCGGACAAACTCGGCATTTCACCCAAAACGGTGGAAAATCAAATGGGTAAAGCGTTGAAGGTCTTGCGCTTACAGATGGTGGAATTTTTAAGTTTGGTCTTTATGTTTTTTTCATAAACATTTTTTGAGAAAGAGGACCCCTCAGTATAAAGCCGTTTTTAAGGCATTTTTACAAATAATTTAGGCAAATAATTTCTTTAAAATGATAAAATGAAACGTATCAAACAGGCAGTTTTTATCACAATTCCCCTTGCCTTTGCCGCGATTTTGACGTCGGGCAATTGCTTACCAACTCAAAAATGGTTGGTGAAAGGGCTGTTTTTTGACCGCCCGTTTGACAATACGCTTGACAATGCGTTGGCAAAAACGTTTATCGAACAGGGAAACATTTCAGAAAAAGCGGAATTATTGACGCACGAAGCGGATAAAAAGCCGCTTGACAATGCATTAATGAGCGATTTGACCAAGCAATCGTCGGCAGATTTTGCGACTTTATACGCTTTAAAACGGCTGTATGAACAACCTCAAAACCGCGTTGCTCAAAATTTATACGCTCAATTTAATGCTGAATTAACGAAAAGCCCGACGACAACGATTGCGGAAATTAAGGATATTTCGACTTATTTATTCGTCTTCGTTCCCGGATTTGCCTACAAAGAAGACACGACAACGGGTGCGGATTTTGGCAGACAACGCCGATTATTTAATAAAAACGGTTTGAAAACGCATTTAATTGAGGTGGAAGAATGGGGTTTGGCAAGCAAAAATGCCGAAATAATCGCCCAAGCATTGCGCGATTTAAGCGTAAAAAACGATAAAATCATCGTCGTAAGTGCGAGTAAAGGCGGTTTAGAAACGGCAATTGCGCTCGGCTCTATTTTATCCGAAGCGGAATCTCAAAACATCAAATCGTGGATTTCCGTCGGCGGTATATTGAGAGGTTCGCCGATTGCTGACCAATATCTATGCGCGCCAAAATCTTGGTTGGCGGCAACGATGTTGGCATTTAAAAGGCAAAATTTGGGAACTGTGCGTGATATGAGTTATAAAAAGCGCGAAAATGATTGGAAACAGTGGCATTTTCCGTCGAATATGTTGCGGATACATTTCGTCGGTGCGCCTTTGGCAACCCAAATTAGCTCGGATATTCGCAGTCGTTATTGCTCATTGATTAAAAGTTTTGGACCAAATGACGGCTTAACAACGTTAACCGACCAACTAACGGAAGGCGGAACGGTCGTTTCTGAACTGGGTTTAGACCATTATTATAAAGACGAAAATATTGATACCAAAACCGTCGCTTTGGCTTGTACGGCTTTGAAAATGATTAAATAATTGTAGGTTTTTAATACACAACTCATGATTGATTTTTACGAAATAGACGACCTCATTGCTAAAGTCTTGACCGACGAAGCGACCGCCGAGGAGCAGGCATCGCTCCACGCACAACTCGCCGCGTCACCCGATTTGCAGCAATATTTTGAACAAATGCAAAAGCTTTGGGCAGCCTCCGAAGCAGCTACTGAACAGCTCGATGTCAACACGGACACGGCTTGGGCTAAGGTGCAATCGCGCATCCACGCACAAGACAATTCGCAAGATAAACAATTGACTATAAGTTGGTTAAATCCTAAAAACCTATTACGAATGGCAGCCGCAATCACGCTTCTCGCAGTCGCAACTTTTTTGATGTATCAAAAAAAGGGACCCCTCAGTATAGAACTGACAAACACGTTCGTTGAGGCACAAGACACCGTTTTGGAGAAAACATTAACGGATAATTCGATGATTACGTTGAACAAAAAATCAACGTTGACAACAGCTTTTAACGACAAAGAACGCCGCGTCAAATTGGTCGGTGAAGCCTTTTTTGAGGTAGCACACGATACCGTCAAACCGTTTTTTATTGATGTTCAAAATCTCGAAATTCGCGTCGTCGGCACGGCTTTCAACGTGGATGAACGCTCAGAAATGGGTAAAATCATCGTTTCAGTCACCGAAGGACGGGTTTTACTGAGGGGTACGCAACGCTCGATTCTGCTGTCGAAAGGTGAAGAAACGAAGTACAATGTGGCGACGGGTGATTTTGAAACTACGTCAAACCGCAGCCTCAATTTCATGGCGTACAAAACCAAAGAATTGGTCTATGACAATCAGCCGTTGGGCAGCGTCGTGCGTGATATAAACGAGTATTACGGTGTTTCTGTCGAAATAATTTCTTCTGAAATTGAAAACTGCCCAATTTCGGGACGCTTTAACTTCGGAGAACAAAAACTCGATTTTATTTTAGCCCAATTTATCAACAATCAAATCACAAATTTAAGCATTGATAGAAAAGACAACGACCGAATTTTGTTGAAGGGAACCAAGTGTAGCGAGTAATTTTTTTGAAACACATTTATTTTTTGTTTAACACATAGACACATGGCACACGTAGTTTTTTATAAAACAAGGAAAAATAAAAAACTACGTGTCCTATGTGCGCCTATGTGTTTCAAAACAAAAAACGTGTTAAACGCTTGAAAAACAACGCTTTGCAACTGTAATGAAGAGAAACTGCACCCAATTAAAAACCTATTTCAGAACCTATCAAGTCCTCAGAAACTTGATAGGTTTTCCCATTTTATTGCTTTGCGTTCTTTGTTCAACCACTATTTTGAGGGCAGAAACGCCGATTTTGGAGCGCACCGTTTCTCTAAATTTGACCGACCGACGACTGCCCGATGCTTTGATTGATTTGAGTCGGACGGCGAATTTTTATTTTTCCTACAATTCTAACATTCTCAAAGGCGATAAAAAAGTGTCCGTTTCGGCGAAAAACGAAACGGTTCGGGCGGTTTTGAGGCGATTGATTGGCGAAGGATTTCAATTCAAAGAAAAAGGTAATTTTCTGATTATTCAAAAATTAAAAACCGATGAGCGATTGATTGGTGGCTATATTTCGGATAAAAAAACGGGGCAAGGCGTGGCAAATGCGACGGTTTATGACAAAAAAACCTTAAAATCAGCGACGACAAACGATTATGGCTACTATGAAATCGTCAGTAAACAGCCGATTCAAGAATTATCCGTTGCCAAATTTGATTATACCGACACCGTTTTTCAAGTGAAAAGCACCGAAAATAGGACCCCTCAGTATTTGGACGTTTCGTTGCTCCCAACGCCGACGATTGCGCCGAAAAAATCAAATGCAGAGGTGTCTATTGTCTTCAAAACGGCTCAAAAAGTGCGCGATGTTGCAACGCGTTTTACGGAGCAAACCTTGCTCGGTGACCTTGATTTCGAAGCGTTTACAAAAAGATATTCCAATGGTTTCAAACGCGTTGACGCTTTAAATGTCAAGGCCGATTTGAGTCGGAAATTTCAGTGGTCGGTCGTGCCTTATCTCGGCAACAACGGTGGATTGAGCGGGGCAGTTGTGAACGATGTGGCGCTCAATTTGACGGTCGGCTACTCAAAAGGCAACCGCATTTTGGAGGTCGCGGGTCTTGGCAACATCAATCGGGGCGATGTTTCGGGTATTCAAATCGCCACACTTTTTAATATCGTAGGCGGCAAAATGTTGGGGATTCAATTTGCCAATATTTTGAATCGAAGTGATGCATTAAACGGCGCTCAACTATCTGGTTTGATGAATTCGACCGACACGATACTGAGGGGTGGTTTGCAAATTGCGGCTTTGAACAACCACGCAAGCAAAGGACGCGGCGGTTTTCAGGTCAGCACGGTTGTCAACAAACACGCCCACGGACGCATCGGTAGCCAAATTTCCGTTGTTGTGAACGTTGCCGATACCGTCAAAATGCAAGTGGGTTTGATTAATCGGGCGCGACATTTGAAAGGCTTACAAATCGGTTTGGTCAACGTCAACGACTCCGTAAGTGGCGTTGTTTTGGGTTTGATAAATGTAATCAAAAAAGGCTATAATGCCGCAGAAATTGCCACTTTTGACGGTAAATTCACGCGTATTGCTTATAAAACGGGAACAAAATCATTTTATACGAATTACGTCGCTTCTGTAAAAATGGATAATACGACGTCCTTAAATTCGGTTTTCGACGCCAATAAATCCGTTTGGAGCCTCGGTATGGGCGTAGGCGCAGGCATCCGTTTGGCGCGTCCGTTGCGCCTGACGACTGATTTTACCGCCGAAAGCATGAATATTGGGGAAATTACGGAGGGGTTGTTTCGGAGTCATTTGTTCCGCATTGCACCGAGTTTTGACATTCGACTGAGTCGCCATATTTCTCTCGCCGTCGGTGGGCATTGGAGCGCTTATGCTGCCGACAAATCGCTTCTGAGCATCACACAAGTGGATGATTTTCAACGAAATATCGTTCCTTCACACGCCAAAACGTCCGATGAATACCAAACTTGGTGGGGTTGGTCGGCGGGTATTCGTTTTTTTTGAAAAAAGAAGACCCCTCAGTATATGGAGCATAGCGGCATCCCAAACATCGGGAAAACGTGATTTTGAAATAAAAATCAAAAAATAATACTAAAAAGGCATTAAAAACCGTGAGAAATATGATTTTTGCGGCAATTAAGAAAGCCGTCGAACGGGTTTTCGTTCGACGGCTTTTTCATTGCTTTTTCAAATAGCTAAATTGCCGCGACTGATTTTTGAAAAAAAGAATGGGCTTTAATATCATCAAAAAAGCCAGCATTTTCCTGTTTCTCTTCATTTGACATTGTGCCAACTGATTTTTTAATCGCTGAAAGATTTTCAGAAATTGCATCAAACCATGCTTTTATAGCAATTTTTGCATCTTCATGATTCAAAGTTTCAAAAAAAGCACGCCATTTGGGTTCAAACACAAGGCTGTCACCGTTGGTTTGAAGCGTTTTAAATTCTTTGATAAGAATATTGAGTTGTGATTGCGTTGCTAAATTCATAATTTATTTTTTTAGATACGTAAGCCTAATTGTTTGTCAATAAAAATAATTTCGTCGAGAATATTATCTTGATATTCAAGCAAACCGCGTCTGCCAATTTCTTTAATAAAACTATCTTCAAAAATCACAGTCAAATGTATCTGTTGAAATAGTAAAGACCTGCGAAGTTGATGTTGTCGGCGTTGTTTTTCATCCATAGTGGGTTACTTTTAAAATTGTTCGTACAAAAATACAACCTATTTTTCTAAAAAACTACCAGCGTAACTTATATTTTTTTCATTCATTCAATCTAAAAGCCATGCAATTATTTGATGTTTATCCGCTTTATGACATAGAACCTGTTCTTGGCAAAGGCGCGACAATTTGGGACAAAACGGGTGATCAATACCTCGATTTTTACGGCGGTCATGCCGTGATTTCAATCGGACATAGTCATCCGCACTATGTTCAAAAACTCACTGAACAGGTGTCAAAATTGGGTTTTTACTCCAATTCTATCATCAATTCGTTGCAATATGAGTTGGCAAATAAATTGGGACGCTTGTCCGAATGTGATGATTATCAATTGTTTTTGATAAATTCTGGCGCAGAAGCGATTGAAAACGCGTTAAAATTGGCATCGTTTCACAATGGACGAAAAAAAGTCGTGGCGTTCAAAAAAGCGTTTCACGGACGGACGTCGGCGGCGGTGAACATCACGCCTGATTCAAAAATGACGGCGCCAATCAATGCCGGCTTTAAGCGCGAATTTCACGATTTGAATAATTTTAATACCGTCAGCGAGTCCATTTTGAAAGGCAATATTGCGGCGGTTATCATCGAAGGCATCCAAGGTGTCGGTGGTATTCACGTGCCTGATGGCGATTTTTTGCGCGAAGTTCAAAAGCTTTGCCATGCGACAGATACGATTTTAATCTTGGATGAAGTGCAGTCGGGCTACGGTCGTTCGGGCAAGTTTTTCGCGTTCCAACACCACGCGGGCATCGAACCAGATATCATCACAATGGCGAAAGGCATGGGCAACGGTTTTCCGATTGGCGGCGTGTTGATTCATCCAAAATTTAAGGCAAAACACGGGATGTTGGGGACAACTTTTGGCGGTTCACATTTGGCTTGTGCGGCAGGAACGGCGGTTTTAGACGTGCTAAAAGACGAAAATTTGATGGACAATGCGCGCGAAGTGGGCAATTACGCCATGGAACAATTCAAAACCGTGGAAGGCATTAAAGAGATTCGCGGCTTGGGTTTAATGATTGGTTTGGAGTTTAATTTTCCCGTGGCCGCTTTGCGAAAACGCTTGGCTTTTGACGAAAAATGCTTCGTTGGCTCGTCTTCCGAAGCCAATACGATTCGCCTTTTGCCGCCTTTGTGCATCACAAAAGCCAATATTGATACGCTCGTTGCCAGCCTAAAACGGGCGGTGGCGAAGGAATTGGTGGCGGCATAATTGGTTGTAAAACTTTCCAAAAGTTAAAAACTTTTGGAAAGTTGCGCCCACTTTAGGACCCCTCAGTATATTTAACAAAAAAAGCAATTTTGAGCGATGAAAATATTTTGCATTGGCCGCAATTACGTCGAACACGCCAAAGAATTGAACAACGCTGTGCCAACAAAACCCATGGTTTTTATGAAACCGCCCACGGCTTTGTTGTTGGAAAATAAGCCGTTTTATTATCCCGATTTCACGAAAAATCTGCACTACGAAGTCGAGGTTGTTTTAAAAATTTCAAAGAATGGCAAGGCGATTCAACCTGAATTTGCGCATCGTTATTACGATAAAATTGCGCTCGGCATTGACTTCACAGCGCGTGATGTTCAAGACGAATTGAAGGCAAAAGGGCAGCCGTGGGAATTGGCAAAAGGCTTCGATAATTCAGCAGTTTTAAGCAATTTTGTCAATTTAAAGGACTTTGATACGTCAAATATTACGTTTTCGATGACTCAAAACGGCGAAACGGTGCAGCAAGGAACGACCCAAGACTTGATTTTTTCTTTTGATACAATCGTCAGTTTTTTGTCCGATTATTTTACGTTGCAACAAGGCGATTTGATTTATACCGGCACACCCGCGGGCGTCGGGGCGGTCAAAGTAGGCGACCGCATGGAAGGTTTTTTGGAAGGAAAATCGATGTTCGTCTGCGAGATAAAATAGGCTTGAGAACACCTACTTTAGTGCGTAAAAAAATGGCAACCTTTAAAAAAAGGTTGCCATTTTTTTATTATTTGAAAATAACCGTATTCAATTCCACCGCCAAAATATTGCGCATTTCAATCAATTTCTTTTGAATTTTCAAATGCGTCATCATTGCCGAAATATCGCCCGTATCGCTCGTTTTTCGCACCATTTCTTGATTGGTTTCGCACAAACGCTGGATTTTTTTCAAGCGAAAACGCTTCAAGGCTTGCTCACTATCGCGTGTAAAATTCAAATCGGGTGCTTTTTGTGTTTCAAGCGGACGGTTAAATTTTGACTCCCAATTGTCGGAATAATTGTGTTCGTTGCTCAAGACCGTGGCCGCTAAATCCCGAATTTCCTTCGATTCATGCGTCAAAAAGTGCTGAATACTGAGGGGGGTATTTTTTTGAACCAAAGCCGCCGCTTCTTGCGCTACTTTCTGATACACGCGGTTGTCGAAGTCCGCCAAAATGTCTTCAATATTAGACAAAACAAACGCGGCAACCGAAATTCCTTGCTCAACATTGTACATTTCACCGCCGCTTGCAATCAAAATTCGCGCAATGTCGCGCTCTTGAAAATCGGCGTTTCCGCTAATAATGGGTGCTTTGATTGCGCCAAATTTTTCTTCTATAACTCGATGATTATCAGTTGGTTGTGCGACATCGTCCGACATTGACGGCGCGGGAGCGGCGCTACCACGCTGCCTATCGTCCATGCTTTTACGGACTAATTTCCCCGTTTCGCCCACCAAAATTGCCTCTTCCACGCGCATCAAAGCGGCACATTCTCTAATATATAACTGCCGTTTGACGGGGTCGGGAATTTTCGCCACACTGCCGACAATATCCTTGATTAATTTCGATTTTTTAATCGGGTCGCCCGCCGCGTCTTGCATCAATAGTTGCGCTTTGAACAAAATAAAATCCTTCGCTTCTTTGTCTATAAATTCTTGAAAAGCCGTCGCACCCACGCGTTGAACGTAACTATCAGGGTCTTCTTTGTCGGGCAATAACACGACACGCACGTTCATGTCTTCTTCCAAAACCAAATCTAAACCGCGCAAAGCCGCTTTTACACCCGCCGCATCGCCGTCGTATATAATTTTTATGTTTGGCGTAAAACGTTTAATTTGACGAATTTGGTCAACCGTTAACGACGTTCCCGACGATGCTACGACGTTTTCAATGCCCGCTTGATGCAACGAAATAACGTCCGTGTAGCCTTCGCAAAGGATGCATTCGTCGGCTTTTTGAATCGCTTTTCGGGCGTGAAACATACCGTACAGAACGCGACTTTTGGTGTAAATTTCCGTTTCGGGCGAGTTGATATATTTCGGTGCGTTGACGTCTTTTGCCATAATTCGACCCGCGAAAGCAATCGGTTTTCCCGTCAATCCGTGAATCGTAAACATGACGCGCCCTCTAAAAAAATCGCGGTTGTAAGACGTCGTTAAACCCAATTTATTCAAGACGTCGCCTTTGTATCCCTCCGAAACGAGCAGTTTTGTCAACGCATCTTGCGCATCCGAAGTGAAGCCTAAACCCCATTTTTTGATGGTTTCTTCGCGAAAACCACGTGATTTGAAGTAATTTAAGCCAATGCTTTTGCCTTTATCGGTTTCAAACAATTGGTTGTCGAAGAACGTCAAAGCGCGCTCGTTGACAATGTACAGCGAATCGGCCAACTGTTTCTCAGCGATAAATTCCTGCGAAACTTCGGTTTCTTCAATGCGTATATTGTATTTTTTAGCAATATATTTTAATGCTTCGGGATAGCTGATATTTTCGTGTTTCATCAAAAAACTCACCGAATCGCCACCTTCGCCGCAACCAAAACATTTGAAAATATTACGGACGGGACTCACGTTAAACGACGGTGTTTTTTCGTTGTGAAACGGGCATAAACCACCCATATTCGCACCCTTGCGTTTGAGGGTTACGAAGTCGCCGACGATGTCTTCAATGCGGACGACATCTAAAATTTCTTGAACGGATTTCTGAATTATCATGGCGCGAAATTAAGGCGTTTTATGTAGTCGAGAAATTTATTGCTCGTTAACTTACGCAAAGAGAAATTTTTAAGCAAAAAATAAATTTCATTCGCTCCCAAAACCTCAAAAACGGCTTTTATACTGAGGGGTCCTTAAAACGTTCAAATCGGTTGGAAAATTTACTACATTTTGTTTTTTATTCGCTTAGATTTGCCCGTTCCCTTTTTTTAGGAAAGATATTATCAACGAAAAATACGAGTAAATTGGTAATACTTGTAGATTTGAGGCTCAAAAGTAGTTGGCAGCTTTGGTTGTCGCGTTGTGTATGTCGGCAATTAAAGTGGCTGATTGCGTTGAAATTAATAAAATAAATCCTTTGATGAATAATAGTAAGTTTACGTTTATCGACCTTTTTTCGGGTATTGGTGGCTTTCGGATGGCGCTCAATAGTCTCGGGGGCGATTGTTTGAATTTTAGTGAAATAAATAACGACGCGATTAATACGTATTGCACGAATTTCAACGAGGAAATTGATTACAATTTGGGCGACATTACGAAGATAAAAACGCTGCCCAAACACGATTTATTGACGGGCGGTGTGCCTTGTCAAAGTTGGTCGATTGCGGGAAAAAATTTAGGTTTTGACGACGATAGAGGGCAATTGTGGAACGATACGCTCTATTTGTTGCACCAATCTAAGCCAAAAGCCTTTATTTTCGAGAACGTCAAAGGTTTGGTTGACCCGCGAAACAAAGCCGCTTTTGCGTACATCTTGGAGCGGATTAAGGAGGCTGGTTATTTTGCAAATTATTACTTATTAAACTCCTATGATTACGGCGTTCCGCAAAATAGATTACGTATTTACATTGTTGGATTTCGCGAAAAAGCGTTTGCTGCGAAGTTTAAATTGCCCAAACCCATTAATATTAAAACGCAACTAAGCGATATTTTATCTCATTTCAATACCGATTCTAATGCCGAAATTAAGGCGGATTTCAACCCCAAATTGATGGGCGAAAAAGTCGATAAAAAGCCTAAATCGACTGAACTAAATGCACAACGCAGCATGAGTTTGTCGAGTAATAATGGCTTGAATGATTATTTTTTATTCAATGATTTGCGCAACGGACATTCAACAATTCACTCATGGGATATTTTGGAAACAACGGAGAGACAGAAAAGTATTTGTTATTTATTGTTGAAAAATAGACGTAAAAGCGCTTACGGTAATATGGACGGTAATCCATTGTCTATCAAGCATTTACAAAGTTTAGACCCCTCAGTAAAACAAGCAGAATTGGACGATTTGATTAAGATGGACATTCTCAAAATCGAGTATTTTTCTTTTTTAATTAATAAATTTAATGCCGAAAAAGCCAACGAAAAGGAGTTAGAATTGCTCAAATACCACGAAGATAATTACTTAAACATGGATGTTTTGAAGAGCAACAGGGATTTGAAATTAAAAGGCATTTCTATTTCTAAAACCATTAAAACGCTGTTGGAAAAGAACATTATTACGGGGAAAGAAATTAGGTATGAGTTTAAAAATACGAAAATAAGCACGGGTCTGTTTGGCATCAATCGCATCTTTTTACCGACGTCAAATATTTTTCCAACCCTCGTCGCGAGCGATACGAATGACTACATTACGCTGAAAAATATTGACGCAAAAAATGAGGACGATTACAAAGCGCAATTCATCGAAGATGTCTATAAAAAAGACAATTATCGAAAAATAACGAAGCGCGAAGCGTGCCTGATTCAAGGTTTTCCGATGGATTTTATTTTGCCCGAAAACCGTTCAAGGTGGATGAAATTATTGGGTAACAGTGTGTCGGTTCCCGTGATTGAAACATTGGGAAAAGCGATTGTAGAAACGGGCGTTTTTGACGCTGAAGAAGCCGTTGACATCATGGAAAATCACGAAAAGATGGCTTTGAAATCGTAGAAAACAGGTAGTTAATGCAATAAATAAGCAATATACTGAGGGGTCCTATTTTTGGACTAAGAGATTGATTTATAATGAATTATAACTTTTGGGAAGTTTTAAACTCTCCAAAAGTTACTCAACGCAATCCTCATTTTCAATTCAATACCAAAACTTCTTCGCCGTTCTTTTTGACGTAGGTCATAAACGCCTCACGGGACAGCATTTGCCCACCGAGCGATGTCAAATGTTGCGTTTCTTGTTGGCAATCGATGAGTTTGAAACCGCGTTTTTTGAGTGCTTCAACGAGCGAAATAAAGCCGAATTTTGACGCATTCGACACTTTCGTAAACATACTTTCGCCAAAAAAAATCTCTCCAATCGCGATGCCGTACAGTCCGCCGACCAAAATTTCGCCTTCCCAAACTTCTACCGAATGCGCGTAACCCCAATCATTTAGCACCGAATAGGCTGCTATCATTTCGTCATTTATCCAAGTGCCGCCTTCTTGCCCCTTGCGGTCGTTCTCTTGACAATTGCGCATAACTTGTTTAAAACACGTATTATACGTAACTGTAAATTTTTTACTATTAAATACGGGACGCATACTTTTGGCGATTTTCAAATCATTGGGCAACAAAACCATGCGCGGGTCGGGCGACCACCACAGTATCGGTTCTCCTTCATTATACCACGGAAAAATGCCCCGTTTGTAGGCTTCGAGCAAGCGCGCGGGCGACAAATCACCGCCTGCGGCAATGACGTCTTTGGACGGTGAACGCTCGGGGTCGGGAAAGTCGTTGCGAAAAGGATTGAGCCAAACTAAAGCCATAAAAGGAGAATTAAAAATTAAAAATTTGGGTGATCCCTTTGAAACGTCAAATCCGCCGTCATTGGGTAGTGGTCTGAGAAGCGGACATTGTGGTGAATTTTACATCGTTGCGCTTCAATGCTTGGAGACATTAAAATATTATCAATTTTCAAAGCGGGAATATTGCCATTATACGTCGAGCTAAAGCCAAAAGCTGCTTGTTGAAAGGCATCCGATAAGTCCTTTGAGAGCGTTTCATAGGCATAAGACACGGGAATTTCGTTGAAATCACCACAAACAATAACGGGATATGGACTTCGTTGGATATTTGAAGCAATGTACTCGGCTTCGCGGGTGTGAATGATGCCTGTACGGCGAACGCGTTTGAGCATCCGCCCAACTTCGAGCCAAGAATCGTCGTCCGTAATTTCGCCTTTTTTCGCCAAATCATCCGCCATGCCACTCACTTTATTAGATGTGAGATGCAATCCAAAAAACCTTATTTTTTGGTTACTGATTTGAAGGTCGGCAAAATTGCAGCCGTTGCCAATTTTAATGCTGTCTAATTTGCCTGAATTTAAAATTGGGAAACGCGAAAAAATAAGGACTTCATTCCCTTTTTGACGTGAAAAGTAGGAATAAACCTTCAAAAAAGGGCAAAGAGTGAGAATTTCTTCAATATGTCTCGCGGTCGAATCACCCGCTTCTTGGAAGCAAATAATATCGGCATTTTGCCGCGCCAAGAAAGCATTCATGCTGTTTCTTGCGCTAAATTTATCCTTGTGATAAGGTGTGCTAAAGTCCGCCACGTTATAAGTCAATACCCGCACCGCATTTACCGCTTTCGAGGACCCCTCAGTATTTTTCCAAAAATTGACGCCAAAAACGGCCGTTAGATGCGTCCAACCGACCAATAATGTCACCGTTGAAAACCACCAAAAACGCATCCGACTGACCGACCAAATCAGAATGAAAATCACGTTGGCCAGCAATAACCACGGAAAAGCCAAGCCAAAAAAGAGAAAAAGCGACACTTTAGCGGGACTAACAAACGGCGCGGCGTAGGCGAGTAGCGTAAAAAAAACAACCCATAAATTGGCTTTTCTTAATGTATTGACCATAAGTATAATAACGTGTTTGATTGAGCGAATGACTTTGAAAACCCAAAGATAAATCCGAATGCGTAATAGTTGTGAACGTCCACCCCCTGTTTCAGTTATTGTTAACGCCTGAAAAAAAATGGACGTAAAAAAGGACTCCTCAGTATTTTAGCCTTTTTTACGGTTCAAAATTGAAAACACACTGCAAATCCACACTTACGGACTACTTTTGCGGGTCAATTTTTCACGCGTACAGCCAATTTCGCACAGCCATTTTTAAGATATGTTCAAAAATTTTGAGTTTGCCAATCCTGAATTTTTCGCGCTTTTGCTCCTCTTGCCTACCATTGGGTGGTGGTATCGGCAGCATTATCGGACGCATTACGCGACGCTCACTTTTTCCAGTTTAGCAGCTTTCAGCGGACGGTCGTCGCGGCGCGGTCGTGCGCGATTTCTGTTGCCCTTGCTGAGGAGTTTTGCTTTTATCGCTTTAGTGGTCGCTTTAGCGCGTCCACAACGGCTTTTGAGTGAGCAAGATGTCCAAACCGACGGCATTGATATTATGATTGCTCTTGATTTGTCGAGCAGTATGCTGGCGCAAGATTTTGACCCCGACCGCCTCTCAGCTGCCAAGCGTGTCGCGTCGGAATTCGTCGAAAAACGCACGTATGACCGCGTGGGTTTGGTCGTTTTTAGCGGTGAGGCCTTCACGCAGTGTCCTTTGACGACCGACCACGGCGTTGTTCAAGAGTTTTTATCGAAGCTCCAAAGCGGCTTTTTGCAAGACGGTACCGCCATCGGCATGGGACTTGCCACGTCCGTGAATCGCCTAAAAGACAGTCCAGTAAAATCAAAAATCATTATTTTAATGACCGATGGCGTCAACAATGCGGGTTATTTTAAGCCCGAAGACGCCATGCAATTGGCTAAAACGCTGGGCATAAAAGTCTATACAATCGGCGTTGGTTCGACGGGCGAAGCGATGTCACCCGTTGGTCGGCGGCAGGACGGCAAGTACGTTTTCGGACTTGTGCCAGTGGAAATTGACGAAACCTTACTCGAAAATATTGCCAACACAACGGGTGGAAAATACTATCGGGCAACAAACAATCGCGAATTGGAACAAATTTATGGTGAAATTGACCGCCTCGAAAAGACCAAAATCGATGTCACAACTCTACGAAGTCGCGCGGAGGTATTTGGTAATTGGGTACTTCTTGCCCTTCTTTTGGTCGTTTTAGAATTAAGTTTGCGCTATACCATTTTTAGAACAATTCCGTAACAACCTTACTAAATTCGTTAAAAATAAGCCATTACCTTGTGAAAACAGTTGTAACGCCGTGTTTTCTGTTAAAAATTTCAAATTGTACTTTTTTAATAAATTAAATCAAAATACACTATGAAATAATAAAAAGAAGATACTTTTGCGAGCGCTATTAAAATTGGGCATACCCTAAAAAGGTAGAATAAGGTTTGGTAAAAAGTTATAAGTGTCTTTTTTACAGATGTTTTACTTGGAAATGCAAAAACAATCGTAAATTTGCGGCACGAAAAATTCATATTCTTAAAATCAATAAATGAGTGACCAAGTTTCGCATTTTCTGAAGGACTATTTTCGATAATTCGGGGACGACCAAAACACGTTTTTGGCAACGATAAATTAACCATCATTTTAGAGAAACGACACACACTTGCCCATTTTTTTTATAGTTCAGCCATTAGCACAGTTTTTCGCACAAACTGTTAAATTACACACTTATTAAAGCGATTCTTTAATCTTCTCAAAAGCGACAAATCTATGGTAGCAACCACCACAGCACGGTATTCTGATGACGAATTACAGGAGTTCAAGAAATTAATTGAAGAAAAACTCACAAAATCTCGCACAGAAGTTCAATTTCTGCGTCAACAAATGACAGAAATTAATGAAAATAGTTCCAATCAACAAAGTGGCGATTGGACAGACGAAAGTTCGAGTCACATGGAGATGGAAATGCTCATCAACACCCTCGGAAGGCAACAACATTTTATGCGGAATCTCGAAAATGCCTTACAACGTATCATAAATAAAACGTATGGCGTTTGCACTTTGACGGGCGATTTGATTCCAAAAGAACGCCTTCGCCACGTGCCACACGCCACGAAAAGCATTGAAGCAAAAAATGCGCGTCCGATTCCGAATTCTTCTACGCACGCGGTTGGTGAAAATGCTTCGCGCCGCCGAATGCCGACCGACGAAGAACAAGCCGACAATGGTCCCGTTGAAACTGCCGAAATGCAAAAAGAGTTTTTCGACAATCAATAGGGAATTTCAGATTCTAAATTTCAGATTCCAAATTTTAAGTCTGAAATCTAAAGTAAAAATTCTTCATCTAAAATCTAAAATGTATCAAAATGGCATCTGGACGAAAGTTTAGATGCTTTTTTTTGTAACCCATTAGTAATCAACTAATTACACGAGCTTAGATTTTAGTTCTAACCGTTTTTATTGGAACAAAACCTTTTCAAAAGTTGCAACTTTTGGAAAGTTGTAGATGGATATTCAATTTTTAATTTTTAATTCCCTTGTTTCCCCACGTGACTTCTCTACCTTTGCATCTCAAAATTTGAATAATGAATTGCTTTAAAATAACATTTTTTGTTGCTATAATCGGAATTTTCGCGTGCCAAAACGCTCAAAAACCTAAAAATACTGAGGGGTCCCTTTCCGCTGATTTGGATGCTTCGGCAACCTTTGCACAACAGTTTCCGAAGGCGCAAGATGTCTCTTGGGACTCGTTGGAGCATGGTGTGGCGGCCACTTTTTACGATGGAAAAAACGATTGTAAGGCCTATTTTGACGAAAAAGGCGCATTTCAGTATGCCGCAAGTTTTATCGAAATTACGGCTTTGCCCGCGTCGATTCAACGTTTTTTGACCGAAAAGTACAAAAATGCGAACGCTGCCGTCGTGATGTCCGTCAAAAACGCGCAAAGCCAGACTTTTCAAGTGGAATTGGAAACAACAACGGATTATGTTAATTTAGAATTTGATACAAACGGTAAAGTTTTGAAAGAACAAAAACAACCCCTCAGCAACGACGAGATGCAGCGGCAAGAAGAAGAAGGTGTGGAAAAAAAATAATTTCAGCCGCGGATTTCGCAGACTTTCAGAGTTCTTTTAACTTCCAATTCGCAAAAATCTGCGCAATCTGTTGACAAGCAAATGATTAAAAATAATGAAAAATTATGATATTTTTATTATCGGCGCTGGACCAATTGGCTTGGCGTGCGGTTTGGCGGCAAAACGGGCGGGTTTGACTTACGTAATTATCGAGAAAGGAACGCTCGTCAATTCACTCTACAACTACCCGTCGAATATGAGTTTTTTCTCAACTTCCGACCGTCTTGAAATTGGCGACGTGCCGTTTGTTTCCACAAATGCGAAGCCGACGCGGAGTGAAGCCCTTGAATATTATCGACGCGTTGTGGACGCTAATCAATTGATGGTCAATCTTTTTGAAGCCGTTGAAAAAGTTGAAAAGTTGGCATTACCAACGTCGGCGAGGTTTGAAACCTCGCCGACGTTAAATTCGACAGAAAATGCTAAAAATACTGAGGGGTCTTTTTCGGAATTAAAAATTAAAAATTCAGAATTAAAAGATGCCGCAGGATATTTGGTGACAACCTCAAAAGCACAATACCACGCGCAAAACATCATTATTTCCTGCGGATTTTACGATATTCCGAACCGCATGAATATTGTTGGCGAAGATTTGCCAAAAGTGACGCATTATTATAAGGAGCCACATTTTTATTACAAACAAAATGTTGTCGTCGTCGGTGCCAACAATTCGGCAGCCGATGCCGCTCTGGAAACCTACCGAAAAGGCGCGCACGTCACAATGATTATTCGCGGAACGGAAGTAGGACAGCGCGTCAAATATTGGACGCGTCCCGACATCGTGAACCGCATCGCCGAAGGCTCGATTAAAGCATATTTTAACGCAAAACTGCGGGAAATTCGCCCAAATCAAGTCGATATTGACACACCCGAAGGCCTTGTGACCATCGAAAATGATTTCGTAATCGCCGCAACAGGCTATCAACCAAATTTTTCTTTTTTAGAAAAAATCGGCATTCAACTTTCCACCGACGGTAAATTTTATCCAAAATACAATCCCGAAACGCAGGAAACGAACCTCCGAGGCGTCTATTTGGCGGGTGTTGTCTGCGGCGGCATGGATACGCACGTTTGGTTTATCGAAAATTCACGCGTTCATGCGGAGACAATTATTGGGCAAATTAAAAATGCCGTACACTCAAATTTGACAACTTTTTAAAAAGGTGTTAAATCTTATGAGTGTACAACAAATTGTCTTTTTCATCGTGAAATAACTTTCCGAAAGTTTTTAACTTACGGAAAGTTGCAGCCTTAGAGGACAATTTGTTATGCACTCAATCTTATTCAATTTATTAAATCTGTGTAAAAGTCATGTTTTCAATCATCATTCCCACGTGGAACAACCTTGATATGGTGAAATTATGCGTTCAATCGATTCGCAAAAATTCAGCTTATCCGCACGAAATTGTCCTGCACATCAACGACGGCAACGACGGAACGCGCGCTTGGGCAACCGCCGAAGGACTTATTTTCACAGCTTCGCCCCAAAATATCGGGATTTGTCGCGCCGTCAATCTGGCTTTTGACAAAACGACGAAGGATTTGGTAATGTACATGAACGACGATATGTACGTGTTGCCCGATTGGGACACCGCGCTTGTTGAAGAAATTAATTTGTTGGGCGACCAAGAATTTATGTTGTCGGCGACGATGATTGAGCCAAAATCGGAGAGTAAGAACGTGATTGTGGCCGATTATGGACGCGATGTCGCGACTTTTGAAGAAGTACAGCTGCTCGAAGATTATAACCATTATTCATTCTCTAATTGGTCGGGTGCCTCTTGGCCACCGTTGATTGTTCGGCGAACGGCTTGGTTAGAAATTGGTGGATTTAGCCTCGAATTTAGTCCCGGAATGTACAGCGACCCGGATTTTTCGATGAAAATGTGGCGCTTAGGTTGCCGCGTTTTTATGGGCGTTGGGCGCAGTCGGATTTATCATTTTCAATCCCGTTCGACCGAGCGCGTCGTGAAAAACAATGGGCGTTTGCAGTTTATGCAAAAATGGGGCATCAGTTCCAACAATTTTTACAAGCATTATATCCGCATGGGACAACCGTTTAAAGCGGTGCTCGCCGAACCCGATGAAAGCGTCGTGAACCGCGCACGTTGGGCGGTTCGGTTCAAATTATTTTTTAAACCTAAATAATCCATTAAAATATATCCACAATTCAGAAAAAAGACCCCTCAGTATAAACGCCGTTTTTTAGATTTTTTTAGAAATATTTTAATGAAGGAAATCAGCAAATTGCGTTGAAATAAGGTCTATAATGCGTTTTTGTAACCTAAAAGAGGTACTTAACGTAATGTTAAAATCATGAAATATTAAATAAATTGCTTTTATTTAGTTAAAAATTTGCTAATTAAAACGCGAGTGCTACCTTTGTCACATAAAATTTTAAAACATTAACCAAACCTTTATCGAATGACAAAATACAGGACTTTACCTACACAGGACTTTACCTACACATGACTTTACCTACACAGGACTTTACCTACGCAGGACTTTACCTACGCAGGACTTTACCTACAGAAAATAAAAATTTCTTCCACATCTTCAAACAAGAAGGGTAACTATCGCAAAAAGTTAATTAAAAAAAACGTCAGACTTGCAAGGCAAGCCTGACGACTGTAGGCTTATGCTTTTTCCGACAGAAACTGCAAAGAAAGCAATGAATTTAGGCAAAAAAATGAACCCGATAAACCGCGTGGTAACGTTTTAAATGTGGGAACATTCATTTTGCCGCCATTACAAACCTATTTTTAAAAAGTATTACAAAAGTAAAAGATTATGTTTAACAAAAGCATTTTTAAGACAGCAATGTTGATTTTTGCTGCAAATTTCCTTTTCAACGCTTGCACCAAGCAGGAAAACGAAAACACCTCTTCATCTGCTGCCACTATTGTAGGTATCGAACAGATGAAAGTTGAAAACGGACGCATTGCGTTCAAGAACTCGGCGGAGTTTTTTAAGTTCACAACCGATATCACCGGTAAATCTGAGGATGAACTCAATTCTTGGGAGAAGCAAATTGGCTTCAAGTCCCTGCGTAAAGAATTGCTCGACATTTATTTGAGCGATAATGAACCAAGCAGCGAGCTGAAGCAATTCGAAGATTTGCATTTTCCAGTTGGTCATTTATCTGTCTTGAACGAAAACGGAGAGTGTCTTATTGGAGATACTATCATTCTTTATTCAAATGGTATCAAGCACTTTGTTCCAAATAAAGATGAACAAATGCTCGAAGCGATAAGAACAAATCCGAGTGTTTCGAAATTTAAAGGTACAGCAGGAGGTAAAGTAATAGAAGAAAATACACCCTCCAGTTTAGTAACCCTTGATGGTAATGCGTTCGATGCGAGGCATCAGTTTCAATTTACGTCACAAACGTATTTAGGTCAAACTTCTCAAGGACCGAAAAAGTTTGTCCATGAATTATCCTCTTTTGCTGAATGCAATGACCCTTGGTGTAACAGTGTGAGCAGCAAACTCTCATTAAGAATTAAATTCGAATATAGATCTTGCCCAAGATTTAGGAGTTGCACATGGAGACCTGCCTCAGAATACAGGTTCGTCACTTATAACTTTACTTGCACATCTCAGTTCTTCGGCTCTTTTCCTTCTGGATTGCCGTTTAGTAATACCTTCGCTCAAACACTTTCTTTCGTTTCACAACCTGGTCTGCGTGTTAATTCTGAGATATCGATGATATTAGCCCAAGGAGGCACGTTAACCCAAGGTCCGACTCATTGGGATGCAACAGTGGACGGCACAATCACTCAAATTATGGATGGCGACGTCCAGTCCAATAAGTTCATTAACTCGGGGAGTTTGTGGTAAATTGATGAAGTAAAGAAAATATTTACGTTCAAATACACGCGGTTTATCAAATATTTTCTTTACTTTTATTGTAATTACTTAGCTGCAATTAGTATTGATAATCAATGAGTTATAAAAGTAGCTTAATTTTATAACATTATAATTTCATTGACATTCAATTAATTATGATTTATAATTAGAAAACTTATTTTTAAAATAATTATATAAAACAATGATTTTCAATTACTTAGTGCGGCTAAGTAATTACCTCTTATATTAATATAAAGCTTGTTGGTTCTGTATCAACAGGCTTTATTTTATTTTTTTATTTAAAATCTATTTTTAGAAATGAAAAATAAAGTTGCACTCATCGTTCATAGTTGCGATAGATACGCGCTATTATTTAAAGGTTTTGATTACTTTTTCAAGGAAAATTGGGATTTTACTATTCCATGCTCGTGCTATTTTGCAACAGAAGAAATAGACGTTAATTTTGATAAATTCACCAATATCAAATCGGGACGCGGTGAATGGACGAACAGATTGGTTAGTTTATTAGACCAAATTGAGGAAGATTACGTACTTTATTTTCAAGAAGATATGTGGTTAAATAAGCCGATTAATGCGGTTTTTTTTATGGAATTATTCGATTTAGCGATTAAAAATAATTGGAATCAAGTTAAATTAAATTCAGCAGATGTTTTTAAAACAAATCAAACACCTATTTTTATTGAAGGGTTTAATATTTCCAAATTAATCAATAAAGAAAGTGGTTATTTAATGTCGCACCAAGTTACACTTTGGCGTAAAGATTTTCTCAAAGACCAGTTAAAACCCAACGAACATCCTTGGCGTAATGAACGAGAAGGCACCAAAAGGTTGAGAAAACTGAATGCAGAAGTTTATCACGCAGATTATTTTGCTGAAAATGGAATGCCACCGCACAATCATAATAGAAACCCAATCGGTCGAAGTGAATACAGAAGCATCTCTGAAAATGCAACACTAAAAGACAATGTGTTACCATTTTTACATATATTGAAATTGACAGAAGGCTATACTGAATATGCCCAGCAATTGACATATAATTATCAAAATAATTTAACCCACGACGGAAAAGCAAAACCATTAAAAAGAAATCCATTGGAAAAATTAAAAATTTGGTTCAAGAGAAAATTTGAGGATATTTAGTTTTTATGCACCCCTCAGTATAAACGCCATTTTTTACTTGCCAGCGCGTAAAAAATGGCGTTTTTTATGCGAAAAAATAACACCTTTGCGGCATACAGAACAGTTTGATACTATTTTAATGCTCAAAAGATACAGTTTATTAAATGCAGACATTTACAAGATTACTCAAGTATTTTAGAAATTATCGCATAAATATTGCACTTAATGTATTGTGCAATATTTGCATGGTTTTTTTCAATATCGTAAGCATTCCCATGCTGATTCCATTTCTTCAAATTTTGTTGGGGCAACAAATTCCACCGACGCAAAAGCCTGATTTTCAATGGAATATAAAAATATTAACTGAAACTTTTTACTATCAATTAGGGCGTATTATTGAAGTAAACGGTAAAGAACAGGCGTTGATTTATGTCTGCGTGGGTATGGTAATTATCTTTTTTTTCAAAAATTTATTTCGTTATCTCGCGCTATTTTTCATCACGCCGACACTTAATGGCATTGTCCGCGACATTCGGCGAGAGATTTTTGATAAAACGCTCCGCTTGCCTCTTAGTTATTTCAGCGATGAGCGTAAAGGTGACCTTATGAGTCGTGTGACTGCCGATGTGCAAGAAGTGCTTTGGGGCATACTAAACGCTGTCGAAGTTCTCGTTCGTGAACCATTACTCATCATCGGTGCTTTGAGCATTATGCTCTACATTTCGCCCGTTTTGACGGGTTTTGTGTTTATTTTGCTGCTTTTAACGGGATTTATTATCGGTACTATCGGCAAAAGTTTAAAAAAAGAATCGTCTGAATTGCAAGCACAACTGGGTTCTATGGTTTCCGTTTTGGATGAAGCGTTGGGCAGTAGCCGCGTGATTAAAGCATTTAATGGCGAACAATATCAACGGGAGAAATTTGCAAAAGAGAACAATAATTTCTTAAAATTGCTCATTGCAGTTGACTTGCGACGTTATTTAGCTTCGCCTATGACTGAATTTTTGGGCATTGCCGTCGTTTGCACTTTAATCTGGTTTGGTTTCAAACGCGTCGAAATTGGGGAATTAACACCTGCCAGTTTTTTAGCATTTCTTTATGCTTTTTTTACCGTCATTGAACCTTCAAAATCATTTTCATCTTCTACCTATAATGTCCGCAAAGGTGCTGGTGCGTTGGATAGAATTGAAGAAATCTTGAACGCCGAAGAAACGATTCAAGACGCCGAAACAACGACGCCGCTCAGTCATTTCAAAGAAAAAATTGAGTATAAAAACGTCTCGTTTTTTTATAAAAAAGACGAAAAACAAATATTAAAAAACATAAATTTGACGATTCCTAAGGGTAAAATTGTCGCCCTCGTCGGCGCGTCGGGTGCGGGAAAATCGACGATTGCTGATTTATTGCCGCGTTTTTACGACGTTAATGAGGGGTCCATTTTTATCGACGATGTGAACATTAAAGAATTGAAAGTCAAGGACTTACGCGGCTTGATGGGCATCGTGACGCAGGAAGCTGTGCTGTTCAATGATACAATTTATAATAATATTGTCTTTGGAAAAACCGACGTGACAATCGCCGACGTGGAAGCTGCGGCAAAAGCGGCAAATGCTCACGAATTTATCCAAAACACTGAGGGGGGCTACCAAACAAACATCGGCGACCGCGGCATGAAACTCAGTGGTGGACAACGGCAGCGGTTGACAATTGCGCGCGCTTTGCTGCGCAATCCCGACATTTTGATTCTTGATGAAGCAACATCGGCGCTCGATTCTGAAAGCGAAAAGCTTGTGCAACAGGCTTTGACAAAATTGATGAAAGGCAGGACGGCACTCGTCATTGCGCACCGCCTTTCGACCGTTCAACACGCCGACGAAATCATCGTCATGAACGGCGGCGAAATCATTGAGCGCGGCACGCACGACGCGCTTTTCAAGCAAGGTGGCGCCTATCGGAAATTGGTTGAATTGCAAGGACTGCATTAAAGCGTGCCGATTTTTCTTTTTCGTTACGAAAAAACGCCTACTTTTGTCAAGAAAATACGTGAAAATTGATTTTATACTGAGGGG
>JAYUKJ010000938.1:0-7111 GCA_043764555.1 Saprospiraceae bacterium | reverse complement strand
TACCCATTTGCCAACGGCAACAATTGCATTTTCCGACGTGATTTGATACATATAATTCCCTTCCGATAAATGCGATAAATCAAATGTTTCTGTTAAATCCGTTTCCCGTTTTTGAAAGACTAATTTGCCTGAAATATCGAAAATATTGACGTCAAAACGGCTGGATACTGAGGGGTCCTCTTTTTTGAAATTGAGCTGTCCGTTGCTTGGATTTGGGTAGGGGGTAATGGTTTGTTGCGGCATTGGAATAGAGGTTGTTGATGTTACTAAACCGTTACCATCGACTTTTATTATAATGACATCCACTTGCTGCAAAGCATTGTGATTATAGCGAGGTGAATACATAATGCAGCCACCGTCGCTCGTTGCGGTGATGCCCGTAAGTCTGTAATTAGCGTCACCGCCGTAGTCTTTTGTCCAAATAACATTATAGCTGCTGTCCATTTTAGTAAGTCTCAAATAAGAATTATCCACGTCGAAGATAGATTCTTGGTAGTTGTAATTGCCGCCGATGTAGATGAAACGCCCGTCTTGAGTCATATCAAGTGACCTTTTAGAAGCTCTCACGTAGGATGTATCTCCGCCTACTGCGGTCTCTTTGAAATAGATGTATTTATTATTTTGAATGATAGCAAAAAATGCATTAGTTAAATATGAACCACGTGAACAATCGCCCGCTGAGATAAAAGTTAAATCATTTTTAATTCTTATTTCTTGTGCAGCAAAAGAATTTAAAGCAGTATTATTGGGTACATCAATGAAATAGTGGCGTACCCAATTACTGAAAGATGTATCGCACTCGTAATGTCCTCTGCTGAAAAGAAAACGATATTTGACGCTGTCCCTTCGCGCAACGTTTTACGTTCGCGCAGTGCTTCGATGACTACTTTACTTTTAAAGATGCCATCAAATTGACGACGGATTTTTCTACTCATTTTTAGGACAGTTTGTACAAAGATAACCGTTTTAAACAATTATCTTTTGCCGTTTTACTGTCCAATTTTTGGGGAGCATTTCAGTCTTTCACTTTCACTTTCACTTTCACTTAGACACAATTTCAAACTTCTGTTCCAACCGATTCCCATTCTCATCCACCAAAGTCAACCGATGTTTACCGACCGCAGGCTGCACAGCAATCTGATGAAAAGTCTTGGTTGACCCGACAAATTCATTATCGAGATGCCAAAAAACGGTTGCTTCGGCTTGCCGATGCGCAACGCGGAAAACGGTTTGCGTCGGTTTCCCGTCAAAATCAATCGGCATATAAATTTTGGTAACGGACTTGGGATAAATCAACTGCATCGGGTTCGTTTTTGCCGATGCCAATTGACAATCGGCGCGGTACTGAGGGGGCGTTACGTAGTTCGGATTGCGCGTTCGGTAGTAATATTCGACCAAAGGCGGCAACGAAAACCAGCCGCGATGCACCATATTTTGAGGCTCTTCACACTCGCTCGTTACTTGAAATTGTGCCGTTTTATCCAAATGAATCATCTGATGAAACGGACAAGATTTGACCTTTTCACCCGCTTTTGACGCCCAAATCGTGTCTTTTTCGCATAATTCCGTCGCCCGATAGCCACTTTTACGACAGACTTCGATTTGTTTCATGTCGTCGTAAGGCTGCTCAAACCAATCATTTTTTGTTGGCAACGCGTTGAAAATATCAAACAAAACGGGCGCGGCCACTTCCAGACCAATCACGCCCGGCCGCCCTTCGCCATCCGCATTGCCGACCCAAACGCCGACGACATACTGAGGGGTCACACCAATCGCCCACGCATCGCGAAAACCAAAACTCGTACCCGTTTTCCAAGCAATCGTCTTCGTATTTTGGAACAATTGCCAGCTTCCTTCGGCGTCGGGACGCTCCACTTCTTTCATCGCGTCGAGCGCCAACCAAGCCGCCGAAGCCGAATATACTGAGGGGGTCGATTGAAGTTTAAAGTTTGAAGTTTGAAGGGGGAGACCATTACTACTTGAATATAAGCTATTTTTATTGAATGTATAGTTAGGACTTTTCCAATCATTTACACTGTATTTGTTCTCAAAATTGTACCAATGTTTCACCGTCCGCGCCATGCCCGCGTAAGCATTTGAAAGTTGCCAAAGGCTCGATTCGCCGCCGCCGAGAATCATTGTCAAACCGTAATGTTCGGGCGATTTATTAAACGTCGTAATACCCAATTTTGGCAATTGATGATAAAATTTTTCGACGCCGTATTGATTCAACAACCGCACAAAGGGAATATTGAGCGACCGCGCCAGCGCCCGCCGCGCGGGAATCACGCCGTCATACGTTTCCGCAAAATTTTCGGGATGATAGCCGCCCATTTCCGTCGGAATATCGAGCAGCATGGAATTGGGCAAAATTTCGCCTTCTTGCTGCGCAAACGCATACAGAAAAGGTTTCATAATACTGCCCGTCGAACGCAACGACGTGATGATGTCCACGTCTTCGCCATGCTCTTTGCCAGCGCCTTCGACGTTGCCGCAATACGCCACGACATTACCCGTCTCAACGTCCATCACCATTGCCGCTAAATTGTGTACACCGTTGGTAATCAATTGGTTGTGGTGCAATTTCAGAATGGAAGCGACTTGTTTTTGGATCTGAAAATCAACGGTCGTCCGCACGCGCGACGCCTTTCCCGTCTTAAAAATGTGTTCTTTGAACGCCCGTTCCAACAAATGCGGCGCGGCTTGCGGCAACGGCAACGGCGCTTCAGGCAGCGGCTCTTCCTTCGCTAATTCGCCCGTCGAGCGGTCAAGCGACCCCCTCAGTATAAGCCGTTCCAAAAGCCGATTGCGTTTATTTTGCAGCGCTTGTCGATTTTTTGACGGATTAATCAGGCTCGGCGCATTCGGCAAAACGGCCAGCGTTGCCGATTCTGCCCACGATAAGTCCTTGGGATTTTTGCCAAAATAACGCCAAGACGCCGCTTCAATGCCCACAACATTACCGCCAAACGGCGCATTTGAAGCGTACAAAGCCAATATTTCAGCCTTAGAATACGTGATTTCAAGCCGCGTTGACATGAAGGCTTCAACAATTTTAGACAGAACAGTGCGCGGTTTATTTTGACGCGCCATCCGAATTGTTTGCATCGTCAAAGTCGAGCCGCCGCTTACAACGCGTTGATTCTTAACGTTTTGTAACATCGCTCGACCAAAAGCCAGCGGATTCACACCCGCGTGATGATAAAAATGACGGTCTTCAAACTCAACCAAGCACGCCACAAATCGCGGCGGCAAAACGTCCGTTGTTGGAAAACGCCATTGTCCGTCGGCGGCAATTCGGGCGCCCAACAAATCGCCGTTTCTATCTTCCAAAACCATACTCGTCGGTGCGTCGAACAGCGGTTTTGGCAAGCAAAACCAAAATGTGGCGGCTAAAACGACGGCAGCAATGCCCGTTTTTCGACGGTGGATTCTGAAAAAGAAAATGTAAAAACGAAGGATTCGGCGGCGCATTTCAAGGCATTTTTTATAAATTTTTCACAACAAAGGGACCCCTCAGTATAGACGACCTTCGCGGCATCTCGAACATCGGAAAACAGCAATTAGGCGAATAAATCGTCCATTGTTAGCTCATTTTGCACCAATTCTTCCACATATTCGTTCTTTTTCAGTCCAAAAGTGGTGATAAAAGTGGGAAAAATAGCTTTGTTTTTGGCAGCCGAATGATTGCTCAATTGCTCAACCTTATTTCTGAGCGACAATGCTTCACTTTTGGATAAAACGAACGTGGATTTCGAGAATTTCATTTCACAAAGATGCACAACTCTATCGGCTCTTTCGATTATCAAATCTATTTGCGCGCCTTGATTGTCACCTTCGTATCGCCACGGGCTTGCGGTGCAGGCTATCGCTTGAAGTTTCAAAGCATCCGTTACCTGTTCAAGATGATTGAAACATATTAGTTCAAAGGCTAATCCCGCCCACGACAACCATGAAGGCGTATTGGCTTTGAGATTCCACACATTTTTACCAATTGCCGTCTCATCCTTCATAAATTTATGATGAAATAATGTAAAATGGTCGGTCAATTTATACAAAGCGTTACTCTTTGCCGTGCCAAAAGGGTGATATTTGGTAATAAATCCTGATTCTAACAATTCCTCAATGACGTCGGTCAAAGTGCCACCCGATGATAATTTTGCTTTATCCGCCAATTCATTTCGGGTAAAACCATTGGATTTTTTAACCAATGTTTTTAAAACGATTTCATGATTTTGGGCATTATCGAAAAGCGATTTTAATAGCTCTGAGTATTCATCCATTAAAAATCCATTATCCATAAAACACACGCGGTTAATGAATTGTGCCAAACTTTCACCTTTTCTAATGCGGTCTAAATAAAAAGGTACACCGCCCGTTACCATGTACAATTGGAGTATATCGTAGCGACTCATTTTGATGAATCTATCCGTCAAAAACAGTTCAGTTTCTTTCAATGTGAAGGGTTTGAGTCGTATTCTTTCAGCGAGCCGATTGTGCAATCCGCCTTTATTTTTGACGATTTTTTTAATCATCCAAGACGCCGCCGAGCCGCAAATAACGAGAACAATGTCGGTCCTTTTGGTGCAGTAAGTGTTCCAAAAGTTCTCAAAAGCCATCAAAAAATTGGATTTTGGCGTGTCAAACCACGGCAATTCATCGAAAAATAGCACTTTTTTCTTTTGCCCCTTCAGGGTGTCGAGATAGGTTTGTATCAAAGCAAAGGCTTCCATCCAAGAGCTTGGATAGGTCAATTTATTGGCTGGCAAACCGTAGCTTGACACAATGTCAAAGACCTGTTTGAGTTGTTCATCTCGGCTGCCATTGTGCAGTCCCGATATTTCAAATTTGATGATTTTATCAAAATGATTTCTAATAAGAAAGGTTTTACCGACGCGCCGACGCCCATAAACCGCGACTAATCTCGATTCATGAGCCTGTAAGCAATCATTAAAAATATTGCGCTCTTCTATTCTGCCAATTAATGCCATTTTTTACATCGTTTTTAGAGAAACAAAGGTAAGCAAAAATAGCAATTTTGGCTGAGTATAAATTTACTTATTTTAAAGGCTAAAATTTACGCGCACTAAAAATAGCTATAATTACTTAATAATCAATTATTTACAGAATTTTTTAGAAATCTATACTCAGCCAAAATCGCTATTTTTTACTCATTTTGGCTGAGTATAGATTTTAGGATATAAAAAACAAAAAAGGACCCCTCAGTATATTGGGCAAAAAAAGCTATTTTTACAAAAAAAAAACGGCTCAATGCACCTAAGCACCGAGCCGTTTTCGATAAATATATAAACCCTATTTTTACTCATTTTAATCTTTTTCTCACTGAAGAACGATAACAATTTTTTAGTCATTTAAGCGCCAATCATAGTCAATATACGTGATTTTTGCCGTCTTAGATGCCTTCACTTTTGCGTATTTGTTGACAAAATCAACCACATTACCGAAGTCTTTTCCGTACCAATCAAACACTTTTGATACTTGAATGGCCTCTTTAGCCATCACGGTTCTCTCCGAATTAATAAATTGTTTGGTCCGTTGCTCGAGCAATTTATTCACATTCCCCGCCGTAAAGGCTTCGTTCAAAAGGGGCGGACACGACTTTGCGGCGCAATTCAAAGCGAAATGAATCCGCGCATCGCCCATCGGACGCAGTACGTTATTTTCTATATCATTCAAACTCATTTTCTTTCCGCCGTTTGAATAGCGCTTCACATCCCACGGCTTGCCATTGTCTAATTTTGTAATACTTGTCAACGGATAATTCATCACAATTAAGCGAACTGTAACGGCATTGTACGCATTAATCCAATACGCCAAACGCGCCTCTTTTGAAGCACTTTCGGACGGCGCGTTTTCGTTCAAAGAGCGCATATAACTGTCCAAAAGTTCCAAATCCGTTTTAAATCCTTTGTAATTCACTTTGCCCGTTGCCGAGACGTGTTTTTTCAACAAATCGTTCCAAATGGCGTGTTCCGAGTCTATCTTTTTAACGGGTTTTTCCGCTGCTTTTTCAACGCTAACTACCGTGTTATCAACAACTTGTGGTGTATTTCCACTATTCAATGCTGTCTCATTTACAACGGGTTTAGGCTTGGCTATTTCCGCAATAATTTCTACTTTTTTCTCCATTTTTTGCGTGTCAATTGCCACAACTGCGGCAGTATCGACAACCGCAACGGGTAGCTCAACCGCCTTTTCAACGGGTTTTTCAGCGGCTGTTTCAACGGCTGTTTCAACGCTCTTTTTATCCTCAATTTTAGGCATTCTATCAACACTTGGTACGACAACCGCAGCGCTATTTTGAGCTTTATTTTTTGTTGTTTTTGCGCAACTTTGAGTCGAAATCGAAGTAATTAAAAGGGCAATTAATGCACCGATAAAGGGTGATTTTTTCATTATTTTTGATTGAATTTAAAAGTTTAAAAAAACTGGTGTTTCAACTTTCCAAAAGTTAAAAACTTTTGGAAAGTTATTTAATAAGGCTATCCTTAATTATGACGCAAAGTACCCCTCAGTATTTCACAGAAAAATCACAGAAAATAGATAAATCCGTTTCGTCTTTGAACGACGCGTGTAAATTTTCTAAAAAACGTTTTATTCGTCCGCTAATTGTCTATTTTCGCCGCTCAAAATTGCCTTTATACTGAGGGGTCCTAAAAAATGAAAAATGAAAAATGAAAAATGAAAAATGAAATATGAAAAATGAAAAAGGAAATATGAAAAAGGAAATATGAAAAATATGAAAAATAAAAAATAGTTGCTATGCTTAGATATTTTCACATCGCCCTTATTTACGTAATCGGCGCCGCATTAAGTTTCGTCGGTTCTTATTTAAAGACAGAATTGTCGCCTTACGCATCGCAATGTTTGTTGTTAAGCACCGCTTTTCAAGGGTTTGCGATTGCTACTTTAGTTTTCAAAATAATTAAACAAAAAGGGTTTAAAGAGTGATTTTAAATATTGATTTTTTAAAATACAAAAAAGACCTACGGATTCGTCCAACCACGTCGAATAAATTTGAAATTTACGACATTGTTCGCCGAAAATACGTGGTTTTGCAACCTGAAGAATTGGTGCGTCAACTCGTTTT
>JAYUKJ010000937.1:0-2134 GCA_043764555.1 Saprospiraceae bacterium | reverse complement strand
TTTTGACATAAAAATCTCAAAAATCAAAGCACAAATGCTGAATTTGGCACAACTTGAAACTTTAAAGTTCAAACTTCAAACTAAAATACTGAGGGGTCCTATTTTTTCTTGAATTAAAAAACGCCCCAATTTTTCTAAAAAATAATAGAAAATACAAGCAGCGAAAAGACGGCTCAACGCCTCTTAAATTCAGACGACTCAAATAAGAAACGCACGGCCAGCGATGCTTATAAAATATTGATTATCATAGACTTATCAGAACAAAATGAAGGAGAATAAAACCAATACATTGAACCGATTCTCGAATAAAACAAGCGGCTCAATTCATTGAAAATTAATTTCTAACATTTTGATTCACAAGGCATCCATTAAAATTTAATGACTAAAATGAAGAATTTTCTGTTCACAATATTTGTAAGTTTTTTATTGCTCGGCAGCCAAAGTTGCGGAAAAGACAGCGACGTATTTGTTCCCACCAATACGACCATAATCATTAAAAGTGATACGACTTGGCAGGAAGACTTATTGAAGATAAGCGATATTTCAACGGCTGTTTTGGCACCTTTAAATATCGAAAAATTGATGTCCGAACTTGCCGCCACCCCAACAAAACAAGACATTAACGCCGAGCGCGGCGGCATCGTCGTAACCCCCGACAATGTGACTTTGGAATTCGCTGCAAATAGTTGTGTCACTCAAAACAACCGCCCTTGTACGGGTAATTTGAACGTAGAAGTCTTGGTTTTACGCAAAAAAGGCGAGTTTTTGTTAAATAATATGCCGACTGTTTCCTTCGGCAGACAGCTTGTTTCAGGCGGTGCTGTGTCGGTAAAAGTGTCTCAAAATGGTCAAGAAGTGAAACCAGCGCGCAACAATCTGTACCGCGTCCGCTTTCAACCCGCAACGACGGTTGATAATAATATGAAACTTTTTGAAGGCAAAGCCATCGGTCGTTTTCAATTCGATTGGTTACCAATTGCATCTTTACCAGCGCAGAATTCACCCATGCTCAAGACGTGGACCGATTCGACACAAGGGCGCCGAACGTCGGGTTATGAGCTGCTTTTAGACCGTTTTTCGTGGATAAGTTGCCATAAACTTAGCGGTGATTCAACGGCTGTGACCAATAAATTTTGCGTCGCTTTGCCCGATAGTTTTACGAATCAAAATACGAACGTTTTTGCCGTTTTTAAAGATATTAACGCCGTTGTGGCGCTTACAGGCGACGGAAAAACGAAGCAATTCTGTATATCAAGTGCCTACAAAGGTTTGCCGATTGGGAAAGCGATAAATATTATTTCCATAGCAACGATTAAAGACCGCACTTATGTTGGTAAAAAAGAAGCAACGATTTCGGCAAACAGCGTTATTCAATTGCTACCGATATTGACCACGAAAGCCGCCGCAAAAGAACTGATTAGCAATTTATAATTCCTTGAATATCAATAGTTTATTAAACGTTTTATTCTCATTCCTTCATGTTCTGAATATGTTTTTTAAGCCTTCACACACGCCCGTGCGAAGGCTTTTTTATGACTAAAGTCAATTTTAAGTCATTTCAAAAGCCGCTTACGCGGCTTTTTTTTTGAAAAACTATCTTTGCCCCCCCAACGCACGTGAGCGGGTTGGTTTACTTAAATCATTTCCTTTTTTCAAAAAAATAAATTTTTTGCATTATGAATAAACTGTTGAAAATCAGTTTTTTACTCGTCTTGTTGGTCCCCTCAGTATCGACAGCTTTTGGACAAGAAAAAACGATTGTGCCGAATGAAAAGCACCTGCGCAATATCCGTCAACTCACTTTTGGTGGCAACAATGCTGAGGCGTATTGGAGTCCAAACAGTCGTTATTTGACGTGCCAATCCGATTTCAAACAATGGGGCGTTCAGTGCGACCAAATCTTCCGAATCGACACCAAAAAAGCGTTGAAAGACACAACTTATCGACCAAAAATGATTTCGACGAGCTTGGGACGCACGACTTGCTCGTATTTCATGCCCGATGGTAAGCACATTTTGTACGCCTCAACGCATCTTGGCGGTCATTCCTGTCCCGCACCGCCGCCCGCGGATTCAAAAAAATATTTGTGGCCCATTTATGCTGATTTTGACATTTTTGTCGCGGATTTGAAGGG
>JAYUKJ010000936.1:0-7120 GCA_043764555.1 Saprospiraceae bacterium | reverse complement strand
GTTTTCTTAGTGCCTGAACGCATCACAGGCGTCCCAATTTTTAATAAAATTACGCTAAATAGCACGTCTATTTATGGGACTTATGGACTCAATGACAAACTGAATGTCGTCATAAATATGCCTTATATAAAAGCGCAAGGTGCAGCAACTGAAGCCGTTTTGAATAACCTGAATTATCGAAACACCCAAAGCGGATTCCAAGATGTCTCAGCGTATTTGAAATATAAAGCGTTGACTATCAATGGAAATAAAACTGCTTTTAATCTCATTGGTGCAGTAGGGGTGAAGACGCCTTTGGGTAATTATACCGTTGATGAAGGTTTGCAATCTATCGTATCAATCGGCAATCGGGCAACAAGTATCAATGCTTTAGCTATTGGCTTAGTGAAGGCTAATTCTGGACTTTTTGCGAGTGGTCAAGTGGGTTATTGTTTAAAAAATAATCAAGTGCCTAATTCTGTTATGAGCGAATTGAAAGTAGGCTTAATTCAACCCCATTTTTATTTCGATGCTTTTATCGCCAATCAAACGTCGTTGAGTGGAACGGACATTTTAGCCGAAGGCTTTCAAGGTTTTTTCCCTTCCACAAAAGTCAATTATACCCGTATCGGTCTGAATGTATTTGTCCCAATTTATAAGCAATTTGGCTTGTGTGCAGGCGGTAGCACGTACATAGACGGGCGCAATTTGGGGCAATCAACAAGTTATTACGGGGCAATTTCGGTTTCATTTTAACAATTGCGTTAACACATTTTTTTTAACACAGCACCTATGTGTTAAACAAAAATGTGTTTGATAAATTATAATCACTCATTTTCCATTATTTCAAAATTCAATTAAAAATGTCAATTAATAAAATCTATATCGCCTTCTCTGCGGCAGCTATTCTGACGTTTTCAATGAATAGTTGTAGCAAAATGTACGAAGACCAAACCCCTTCTATCGCCGCAATTGCCGTCTCAAATACCGATTTTTCAACCTTAGAAGGGGCGGCAGTGCGGGGTGGATTAGCCGTTATTTTGGCGAATAAAAATCCGAACGACCCTGCTGGGAATTACACCGTTTTTGCGCCAAATAACGCCGCTTTTGCGCGTTTGGGCTTTGATACTGAGGGGTCTCTCGGCGCGTTGCAGAAATCATTTTTAACCAACACACTCCTGTATCACGTATCAAATGGCACACTTTCGGGGAAAGATATTACGGCAGGGAAAACATCTGTTTCGGCATTGTCGGTCAATAGAAAATTTATTAATCGGGGGATTGATAAGTACATCAACGGGTCAAAAATAGTCGGAACGGATGTTTCTGCCTCTAATGGAACGGTGCACGTGATTGATAAAGTGTTGTTGGCAACGGGGGCGGATATTGTGCAATCCGCTTTGTCTCTACGCGATTTGAGGGTTTTCACGACGCCCGAATTGTCGTTTTTGGTGGAAGCACTCGTTTATACGGATTTGGTCGGCGCATTAACGGCTTCGGCGGGTAGCTCGTCTTTCACGGTTTTTGCACCGACGGATGCGGCTTTCAAAGACTTGGGTGTTCTGTTAAACATACCCCTCAGTATCCCGTCGGACATTCGTAAAATTGATAAAGAAACGGTTAAAAAAGTGCTTTTGAATCACGTTATCAGCGATTCAGGCAAGTTTACATCGGAAATGAACGCAGGTTCAATGATGCCTTTAGGTGGTGTTGCCTTGACAATTGGCGATTTTAACAACGGTGTTTTGACGATTAAAGGAAAAAACAATGCGGTCGTTGCGAATATGGTTATTCCAGATGTGTTGACCACAAACGGTGTCGTTCACGTTATTGATAGAGTATTACTCCCGTAGGCACTACTTCAAGGTCGCGTTCCATTCACAATAAATAATTATCACACTCATTTTCAACAACAACTTAAAATTATCTCACAATGAAAAAAAACGTATTCAAACTCGTCTTAATTATCTGCATTGTATGCACCACACATGCGCTTAAAGCACAAGCCGTTATCACCGAATTTTTTGCGATGAATGGTGGCTTTTCTCTTGATGTGAAAGACAAACGCATCCAAAAATTGGTGTCCAATAAAATGGTTTTGGATATTGATTGGGATGGTGACAAACGGATTTTGTCGGTTAGCTATCCTTTGGGAAAAACGGACATTAAGGATGTCGTGGAAGCCATTAAGAAAGTGGCGGGCACACCTTTTCAAGCGCAAAAGATGGAGGTAAAAGTGCCGCCTGTAACGCCATTTTGATAGGGATTGAAGTACGAGATTTAGAAAAATGCAGAATTTTTTCTAAATCTCGTACCCCCCTCAGTATAATTAGTCAAAAAAGACTATTTTTGTAAAAAAACTGATTCACTAAAGTTAATGATTAATCATGACTGTACAAATGTCTGCTACACAACCACTTAACGAAGTCCAAATGATGCTCCTTCGTTTGTTCAGCCGCCCGATGCCTGAATATGATGTCGAAGCAATTCGGGAGATGCTTTTGACGTACTATGAAACAGCTTTACAAAAAGAAGTCGAGCGTGTTATCGAGCAAAAAGGCATTAAAAGAGCTGATTTTGACCGTATTTTGAACCAATAATGCACCATACCTAAATGAGAGTTATTATTGATACCAACTGTCTTATCGCTTCTATCCCATCGAAAAATCCAGAATATTGGCTGTATTTAGCCTTTCGACGCAAAGATTTTGATTGGTGCGTTAGTAGCGAAATCATGCTTGAATATGAGGAAATAATCTCTAATTTCTATTCTCCACATACGGCTGATTTAGTCTTAAATATTCTCCTAACGGCATCAAACGTTATTCGTTCTGAACCATTCATTCGTTGGAAACTGATAACAGGCGACCCCAAAGATGACAAATTTGCTGATCTTGCTATTTCAGCGAACGTAAATTATTTGGTCACGAATGACCATGATTTTGATGTATTAAAAAAAGTCCCTTTTCCAACTGTTAAAGTGGTTTCACTGAAAGAATTTCAGAAAATAATGGGCTATTAAAAGTCTAAAAAACACCCTTTATACTGAGGGGTTCCCATTAACCATTAACCATTAACGCCCCTTAGGTTTTTTCACCAACCCCATAATTTTATGATACAAAATATGCTCATCCACAGGCTTCGCGATGTAATCATTCATCCCTACTGCCGTGCATTTTTCCAAATCCACCGTCGTCACATCTGCCGTTAAAGCGATGATTGGGATATTCGATTTTAGCGTATTGCGAATGTATTTTGTCGCTTCAAAACCGTTCATAACGGGCATTTGTAAATCCATTAAAATTATATCGTAGGATTTAATTTCTAATTGGTCAATCGCTATTTGACCGTTGCCCGCGATGTCGCGTTCAAAGCCAAAATCGTCTAAAATCGTCTTCATCAACAACTGATTGAGGAGCATATCTTCAACGACTAATACTTTTATGTTTTTAACATCGGTATTTAATTCTTCAATGTCGGGGACGATTTCGGCTTCCTTTTCCGTTCTGTCAAAACTTAATCTGAAACTAAATGTCGAGCCTTCATGCTCTTTGCTTTCGACCTGAATAGTGCTGTCTTGTGCCTTAACCAATTGTTTCACAATGGCTAATCCCAATCCCGTACCACCAAACAAGCGCGTTGTATCGCTCGCAGCTTGGTGGAAGTTTTCAAAAATTTGGTCAATTTTATCTTCGGCAATGCCAATGCCCGTGTCGGAAACGGCGAATTCAACGGTCGCTTTTTCTTTATCTTCGTTCACCAATTTAACGCTAACGGTGATTGTGCCGACGTTTGTAAATTTGACGGCATTGCCCAATAAATTCAACAAAATTTGGTGCAGCCGCACAGCATCCCCCCTCAGTATTTCGGGGATTTTCGGGTCATAATTTGTCTTTAAAACCAAGTTTTTTTCTTGGATTTTGGGTTCAAACAGATGCAACATCGACGCCATAGAATCGGCTAATTTGAACGGTTTGTGCTCAAATGTAATTTTACCCGCATCCACTTTTGCCAAATCCAAAATGTCATTAATCAGAACAATTAAAGAATCACCACTTGTTTTGATTGCCGTTAAATATTCTTTTTGTTTGGCGGTCAAATCCGTTTTCAATGCGACGCGCGTAAAGCCGAGCATCGCGTTCATCGGCGTCCGAATTTCGTGACTCATGTTTGACAGAAATTGCTGTTTTGATGCTGTTGCAATTTCGGCTTTATGTTGTGCCGCTTCCGCAATTGTTTTAGCTTCAATGAGTTCTTGTTCGATGCGTTTTTGCTGTGTAATATCCGTCCGAATTGACACATATTGATAAGGTTTTCCTTTGTCATTTAGGAAAGGCACAATCGTGGTGAGTACCCAATAAAGCGAGCCGTCTTTTGCTTTTTTACAGAGTTCGTCGCGCCAAATTTTGCCCGAACTAATGGTATCAGTGAGGTTTGTGAAAAACGATTCTGGATGATGTCCCGACATCAAAAAAGAATAATGTTTGCCAACTAATTCTTCGGCTGTGTATTGCGAAATTTTACAAAAATTATCATTGACATAGCACATAATTCCTTTATAATCAACGACATCCACGATGGAAGACGCATCGAGGGCGTATTTGTAATCGGTGACTTCTTTCAAAGTCAATTGTAAATCGTCTTGAATGTGTTTTTGCACCGTAATGTCTTCAATTGCCACTAAAATCAATTGTTCGCTATTGGCTTTTTGAATAATTAAGCGGGCATTGAGCAGCATTATTTTCTCGCCAATATCTGAGAAAGTATGCGTCACTTCAAAATTTTCAAAACTTTTATTGTCCGAAAAGATAGTTGTTAACGCCGTTCTCAACGCGGGAATATTCCATTGTTTGTTGCCCAAATTAAATACTAAATGCCCTTCGGTTTCTTCTTTTTTAACCAAAAACGTCGTGTAAAATGACTTATTAGCCGATTTTACGCACAAGTTTTTATCCAAAATAAGCATCGGTTCGTGAATCGTTGCAGTAATGGCATCTGAATATTCTTGGGCTTCGGTCAACAAATCATTGCGGATTTGCAACTCACGATTCGTGGAAATTAATTCCTCGTTGATGACTTCAATTTCTTCTTTTGAGGTCTCTAATTCCTCATTCAAGGTTTGATATTCTTCGTTCGACGACACAATTTCTTCGTTCGCGGCTTGCAATTCTTCGTAAGTAATTTCGTGCGACTCATTCAAGGCGTTGATTTCCAAACGAATGGTGTTCAATTCTTGCGTTAATTTTCTAATGCGTTTGTCTTTCAGCGTCGCATTGTCTTTGCCGCTTTTGTTGGTGTCCGCAAATGCCTCAGTTTGCGCTTGCACTTTAAAAACCACGAGCAAAAGCGGCTCGTCCGACTCGATTTTAAGCGGCGAGACTTCAAAAGACAGGCTTTGTAAAACCTGATTTATGGTGATGTCAATGCCCGATTTGTGCACCGTTTTTTTGGTTTTAACGGCTTCCAAAATGGCGTGGCGCAATTCAAAAGCGAATTCAGATTTCGCCATTTTTAGGATATTCAAGCTCGCTTTGCCCGACGGATGTTCGAGATACAAAGACACAGGTCCCCTAAATTGCACAATTTCCATGTCTTTGTTCACGACTGCACAGGCAGGCATATAGTCCGACAGGAGAACGGCGTCAATCGCGTTTTCAACACCGACGGGTTGTACGCTAACGGGTTTAGCGACGATATTTATTTTTTTATTTGCCATAAGTGTACGTGGGGAACGCGGTAATAGTTCAATAATTCTTTTGACGCCCATGTTCTTTTTGCGAGAAAAAATTTTGAGTTTATTGTTTATCGGGGTAAACAAAGACGACGCAATACCAATTGTTTCGGCTTTGCCAAGCATCAAGTAGCCCCCCTCCCGATTGTCTCGGGATGTGCCATCCGTAAGGGCGAAGTGAAAAGTAGAAAATACCTTTTTTTGCGCCGCCGAATCCAAATAAATCAACAAATTGCAACAACTCACGAAATCCATCCGTGAAAAAGGCGGGTCGCGGAGAATATTCTGCGGCGCAAAGATGCACATATCCCGCAACTCTTTGGCGATGCGGTACGTATCGCCCACTTTTGTAAAGTAGCGATTCACCTGTTGTTCGGAAAGAAATTTCAAGTTATTCGGGCCATATTCGCCGATGCGGGCAACTCTAATCGAGTTCTCGCTGATGTCGGTGGCAAAAATCTGAACGGGTACTTTTTTGCTTTTTTTCTCTTGTAACTCATTGATTATCATAGCAATAGAATACGCTTCTTCGCCCGTCGAGCAAGCGGAAATCCAGATGCGTAAAGAGTCCTCGTCGGTTTTACTTTTAAGTAATTTTGGGAAAAGCGTCGTTTTTAAATACTCAAATGCTTCGGTATCTCTAAAAAAGCTGGTGACCCTTATCAATAAATCTTTGTACAAAACGACAACGTCCGCTGGGTTTTTTTGCAAAAAACGGGCGTATTCTTCAATGGACTTTATGCCAATTTGACTCATTTTATGGCTGATGCGCCGTTTGATGGTCGGTAGTTTGTAATGGCTAAAATCAACGCCCGTTTCCTTGCGCAACAATTCAAAAATGGTGTTCAAATCCGCATTGTTGGTCTCAATTATTTTTGATACGTCTTTTTCTTTAATGGGGCGTTTCACGAAATTATTTTTACTCAAATACACCAATTCCATTGCTATTTCCTTCGGCGACAACACATAATCAACCACGCCCGCCGCAATTGCCGACAAAGGCATACTACTCGCCTGTGCCGAATCGTCTTGGGCAAACGTGATGCCGCCCGCTTCTTTTATAGCAGTCAAACCAAGCGTTCCATCGTGCGCATTGCCCGACAAAACGACGCCAATAACATTGGATTTGTGCGTTTCAGCAAGCGAAGAAAACAGCACATCAATGGAAATAATAGAACTGTTTTTAGGTCGTGTCAACAGCTTAATATGCCCGTCCACGACTTCAATCATCCGATTTGTGGGGATAATATAGACATTATTGGGCAAAATATGCTCCATATCGTCAATATCTTGCACGGGCATTTTAGTGAGTTTCCCCAGAATCGTGGACAACAAACTTTTGTGGTCGGGATTCAAATGTTGCACATAGATGTACGCCATGCCTGTATCAGAAGGTAGGTTTTTGAGCAA
>JAYUKJ010000935.1:0-26416 GCA_043764555.1 Saprospiraceae bacterium | reverse complement strand
TCTGAATATAGGTTTAGAAAAAGTAGGAATATAGTTTATTCAACAGGACGTAAATTTAAAATTTTTTGTTTCAAGTGCAAATCAAATGGTAGGAATCTTGTCGTTGTGTAAGTAAAATGAGCGACGACAAGATTCTTACTGAATGACAAAAAACGACTTACCACTAAATTTACGAAAGCGCCAAAAAAATAGGACCCCTCAGTATAAACGTCCTTTTTCATGAAAAAAGGCTGCCCGCAACGTGCGAGCAGCCTTTTTTTATGAAAAAGGACGTTTATACTCGATTCAGATTACGCTTAATTCTTCCGTTGCGTCGCGTTGTATCGCCGTTGCAAAGTATCCATGAGCGGGTCTTCCGAGGGGACGACGTAAGGTTTGTATTTCCGAAAAGGATTCAAATTAATATAGCGTTTTGGATTCAAACGCAGGTCTTGCATGAGGGCATTTGTGTGCAAAAGCGTCTGATTTAAGCTGTGATACACGCTGTCGTTCGTTACAAATTGCCCAACCGTTCCTTCGCCACTGCTCACTTTTTGGAACGTGCTGTTCAAGCCTTTGAGCGTTGCTTGGGTTTCAGCGAGCGTTTTTTTCAACTCATCGAGATTTTGACCAACGCCATCGGTCGCTTTATTGATTTTTGAAAAATCGACGGTGTTCGCTTTGCCCGCAACCTCGTTTGCGGAACTGAACATACTCGTAATTTTTTCGTTGTTGTTTTTCAAATTATCGGTAATCACCGCCACGTTTTTCATCGTTGCGTTGAGGCTACCCGCCGACGCTGCCATGACCTGATTCAGCGCCGCCGTCGATGCCCGTAGGCTCGCGAGCGTTGCCTGAATGTCGCGCAGACTTTTGCCGACTTCGTTGTCGGGTTGTCCCAAATCGGATTTTAAGGTGTCGTAAACACCGCGCATTCCATTGGTTAATTTCATCATGTAAGGGTCAATTGCGTCGGGCTTTCCAAGCAGCGATTCAATCATACCAATGCTTATTCCACGCATAACATCGCCCGTTTGCGCACAATTACCGCCTTCACACGGCTTATCGAAGCGTAAATCGATGGCTTTTCCCGCCAGCGCTCCGTTGTTGAACAAGACGACGAGGGCATCTTTTGGAATACCAGGGTTTTGGGTGATTTTCAAAACAATGGTCGGTTTCATCCCATTATTTGGTTGAAAAGCAAAATCTTTGACCGAGCCAATTTGAACGCCGCGAAAGAAAACGGGCGACGATTTGGTGAGCTGTTCCACGTCATTAAAATCAACGTTGAGGGTCAAAGCGCGGTCAATAATTGCCTCACTTTTTAGGAATTTGTAGCCCCAAATTGCGGCAAAAATGGAAATAGCGGCAAGGATACCGATACGGGCTTCTTTTGAAATTGTCATTTGAAAGTGTTGAAAGGACGTTTTTTTTTAATCTAATGTGATGGATTTGTCCATAAAAAGTAGCTGAATCACGTGGGTATGTTTATGCCAATTGATTGCATTCTTTTTTTGTCCTTTTGCGATAGTTTTAACTTGGTGCAAAAATAGGTTTTTTTTATAGAAAATAGTTTTTTTCGACAATTAACGTGCAGCAGACTCCGTGCGTCCATAAATGCGGAGCGTGTCGTCGTCGATTTGAATCGTTTGTTGCAAATTGCCGTCCAATAATTGCGGTGCGCGAATGCCTTCTCCGAGCGTTTTGGTTGCCGTAAAAATCCGCGCTTCGTCCCATAATCCTTGCTCAATAAAACTATTCAACAGTTTGGTACCGCCTTCGACGAACAAAATACCAATGTTTTCGGCTTGTAAAGCGCTTAAAATATTGTCTAATAGAGAATCATCAAAGTCAACAAATTTGACGTTTGGCGTTTGGACAACATGGGTTGCAACGTTTTGAAGGTTTGATTTTTGATTTTGAATTTTTAAGGACCCCTCAGTATGTCCGTCATTTTTTAACTTATCTTCGGAAAAAACGAACGTTTTTTCCGAGCCATCAAAGACGTTTAAAAACGGTGACAAACGCGCATTTCTGTCTAAAATCACGCGTATTGGCGACTTTCCGAAGTAAAAACGGTTGGTCAATTCAGGATTGTCAACTTCGACAGTTGTGGTGCCAATCATGATGGCATCGACTTCGCTGCGCCATTTGTGAACTAATCTTTTAGAAAAGTTGTTGCTGACAGATAGTTTTTTATTTGCTTGACCAATGAAGCCATCCGTGGACTCAGCCCATTTTAAAATAATGAAAGGTCGTTTTTTTGTCATATTTGTAAAGAAAGGCATTAGCGTGGCGGCTTTTCCGTTTTCTAAGTGTCTATCATTCAAAAAAGCGTCACTCTCAGTATTTGGTCGAATTAACACATTATTATAATTAAAAATTTGGACATCTACGCCATTTTCCCGCAACTTTGTAATGGACTTACCACCGACTAAGGGGTTCGGGTCAAGATGCGCAATAACGACTTTCGGTATCTTTTCGCGAAGGATAAGGTCGGCACAAGGTGCCGTCTTACCGAAATGCCCACAAGGCTCCAGAGTGACGTAAATTGTCGAAAGCGGCAAAAGCGGTCGGTCGGAAAATTTGACCGAAGCGACTGCCATTACCTCCGCGTGAGCGCCGCCAAAAGGCTGCGTATAACCTTCTCCGATAATGCGTCCGTTGGCTGTAACAATAATACTACCAACGGAAGGGTTAGGAGATGTCGCATTTGCAAGGCGCCCAACATCAAAACAGCGCCGCATAAAAAGCACATTTTCGCGTGTAAACATGATACTATAAAATTTTTTTACGTTAAAATGTTGTTATATTTATCTTTTGTTTTGAGAATCGTTTAACACCCTTTACTTTGACCCTTTATTTCGTAAACTTAATTTACGAATTTTAAAAACTCATTATTTCATCACTAAAAAACCGAATATTTGCATCTTAGTAAACCAGATATCAGCGTCTTAAAAAGTATTGTTTAATACAAAAATCCTACATCGTGTTAGTAAAAATTAAACTTAAAAATTCCGACGACACCGTCATCGTTGACGACCATGTTTACGAATTCCTGACCAAAGACCCCTATTTCGCCCAAGTTAAAATTGCGGAGAATCTTCGCAAACACTCAAGCGGTTGTGCGGTCTTTCAGAAAACATGGAAAAATCCCAAAGGCGAAGGTTACAAAACCGAGACCATTTACCTTCATAAATTGCTTGCCGAGCGATTTTTAGCCGACCAAAGGTCAGCGACAAAAAACTTAGTAGGAGCAAAGAACGGAGATAAATTGGATTGCCGTTTGGAGAATATTGCTTGGCGTTCGCGCGCCGTTGCGAGTCGGCAACGCAAAACAAGCAATCACATCGGTTACACGGGCGTTTACAAAGAAAATAATCGTTACCGAGCGGTTATTTCTGCCGACAAACGCTCAATGCATTTAGGTATGTATGACACAGCCGAAGAAGCAGCGGAGGCTTACAACCGTAAAAGCCGAGAACTGTTTGGCGAAGAAGGTAAACAAAATAAGGTGAACCGTTCTTAAAGAAATGATACCCCCTATTTTTCATTTCAAGCGCGATGAAGGCTCCGCAACCTCATTTATGACAATCAGAAAATCCCTTTCAATCCTTTTGGTTGAAAGGGATTTCTCATTTTAGGACCCCTCAGTATAAGCGTTAAAAAAGCCATCCCGTTAGCGAACGGGACGGCTTTTTTAACAAAAATAATCAGTCGAAATTATGAATGAACGGGCAATTCAGGTTCTCCCATCATCATTGCGTGAGCTGGAGTGACCGTAAACGGACGCGGACCAATTAAGCGCTCAACATCTGATTTCAATAATACTTCTTTTTCCAGTAATTGATGTGCCAAAGTTTCCAATTCTACGCGGCGTTCTGAGAGCAAAATCTGCGCGCGGGCGTATTGTTCGTCCGCCAATTTACGTACTTCTTTATCCATCAACGCGGCTGTTTCGTCCGAATAAGGGCGATTGAAGGAATCGTTTGACATACCGTAATAAGATACATTTCCAACTTTTTCGTTCATACCATAAACGGCTACCATAGCGTAAGCCATGCGCGTCACTTGGTCTAAATCGCTTTGTGCGCCCGTCGAAATTTTACCAAAAATAATCTTTTCAGCCGCCCGACCGCCCATCGTCATGCACATTCTATCGAGTAAGGCTTCCGTGCGTGTAATGTATTCGTCTTTTGGCAAATATTGAGCATAGCCTAAAGTGCCAATGCCACGCGGTACAATCGTTACTTTCAACAAAGGCATAGCGTTTTCCAAATACCAACCGCAAATCGCGTGACCTGCTTCATGGTAAGCAATAATTTTCTTTTCTTCTGGCGCAATAATCTTCGATTTTTTCTCCAAACCGCCGATAACTTTATCGAGTGCATAATTGAAATCGTCCATCTCAACGCCCGTTTTGTTGCGTCTTGCGGCAATCAAAGCGGCTTCATTACAAACGTTTGCAATGTCTGCACCCGCAAATCCTGGCGTCAATTCCGCCAAAGCCGCTGGGTCAACATTGTCGGTTGTTTTAATCATTTTCAAGTGAACGTTGAAAATCTGCTCACGTCCTTTAAGGTCGGGCAAGTCAATGCCAATCTGACGGTCGAAACGGCCTGGGCGCATTAAAGCGGCATCCAAAACGTCGCTTCTGTTCGTCGCAGCCATTAAAATAACGCCTTTATCGGTTGAAAATCCGTCCATTTCAACGAGCAGTTGATTCAATGTATTTTCACGTTCGTCGTTGCCGCCTTGCATCGCACCGCGTCCACGAGCGCGTCCAATAGCGTCAATTTCGTCAATAAAAACGATACAAGGCGCTTTTTCACGCGCTTGACGGAACAAATCCCGCACCCGCGACGCGCCAACACCTACGAACATCTCCACAAAATCAGAACCTGAAATCGAGAAAAAAGGCACATTTGCTTCACCCGCAACGGCTTTCGCCAATAAGGTTTTACCAGTGCCGGGAGGGCCGACGAGCAAAACACCTTTCGGGATTTTACCGCCGAGTGCTGTATATTTCTTAGGATTTTTCAAGAAATCAACCACTTCCATCACCTCTTCTTTGGCTTCGTCAAGACCCGCGACATCGCCAAAATTGATGTTGACTTTGCCGTCTTTGCTGTCAAAAAGTTGTGCTTTTGAGCGTCCAATATTGAAAATTTGACCGCCCGGACCGCCCGGACCGCCACCAATTCTACGCATAATTAGAATCCAAGAAGCGGCAATTAAGGCAAATAGAAACAACCAACTTAGAATCGTATTGCTGTAATCTGGGCGATTGTCGTATAGCGGGAATTGTGGCGTAATGGTCGGATTTCCTTTGTAGAAAGCCTCCAAATACTTATTAAATTCTTCGTAAGGTACTTCAATAACCGCATTTGAGCGGGTTTGATTTTTACTCGGTTTGAGTTTATAAGTCCCTTCTTTTCCTTCTTTAACAAAGATTTCAAGTTTCTCTTTGCTCACAAAAACCATTTTTTTGACATCATTGTTTTTAATCATGTCAAATAAAGCTGGAATTTCCAGTTTATCATCAGTGTAGGTCGTCATTGTGTACCAATTGATACCAATTAACGCCGCCGCGATGGCGATGTAAATCCAGTATGAGCCGAATCCACTGTTGTTACCGTCATTGCGCGGTTTGTTCTCCAATTCGTTATTCTCCATTTTTTAGGCTTTCAGAAAAAAATTATGACCCCTCAGTATTTTAATTGCTTATTGAGCATTTTCTATTTAATTATTGGTTCAACACATTGGGACTGATTCAATAATAAATAAAAAATAATCATTAGTCAATGCTAAGGTTTTTGATTTGAAATTCAAGTAGAAGGCGTTTTTTAAAATAGTATATTTTACCAAAAAAATTTTTTTCTTACAAAAAAAATCCTTTTGAATAAAATAATGCTCTTTAAATGCTTATTTGCTTCGAATTGTTCAATTAATGTTTTTTATTTTGTATCAATCCAAATTGGCGTATTCGGTTGATGTCGCATCACTCCATAAATCTTCTAATTCATAGAATCCACGGGTGTCGCGGTGGAAAACGTGGACAACAACGTCGAAATAGTCCATAACTATCCACGTTGACTGCGAACCACCTTCGATGTGGCTTGGCGCAATCATTTTTTCTTCTTTCACCTTGCGGTAAATGCTGTCCGTAATCGCACGGACTTGGACATTTGAGTCGCCTTCGCAGATAATAAAATAGTCGGTAGGCGCGTCGTACAATTTTCGGAGGTCGAGTTTGACGATATTTTTACCTTTAATGTCTTGAATCGCGTCAACGATGATGTCGTTGAAGGTATCGGCAGAGATGCTTGCCTTTTTGACTGAAATTTTCTGTGCGTTCAAATTTTTTATTCTTTTTTGTTAGAAAAACTAAAGTTAAGCGTTTTTTCATGGTTAATTGCGCCATTTTTTACGCTTAAAACATATCTGAGACGAGTAACTTATACAAGTAACGAGCAACTCTTTTCAATAATCCGCAAAAATAGCAAATAATTTGGCTTATAACGATATTCCTAACAGCCTATTTCTTGGAAAAATTTGGCAGCACTTCGACGAGCTGCCTTCAACCAATGATTTTTTGACAAATTCGGACTTCTATACTGAGGGGTCCCTCGTCACGACTTTCAACCAAACGGCGGGTCGTGGGCAAATGGGCAACCGTTGGCTTGCCGAACCGAATCAGAATTTGGCCTATTCAATCCGTCTAAATCCGACGTTTTTACAGGCGAATGAGCAGTTTCATTTGAACAAGATAGTCGCTTTGGCTGTCCACGATTTCATAGAAAAAGAGATTTCAAATTTCAAATTCCAAATTCCAAAGGCCGCGGCGTCTTTGACTTCAAACTTCAAGAATCATTGCGAGGCACGAAGCAATCAAACTTCAAACTTGATAACTTCTGTTAAATGGGCGAACGATATTTACATCAACGATAAAAAAATCTGCGGCATTCTCATTCAAAACAGTCTATTGGGTAGTCGTTTACAATCGTCAATTATTGGCATCGGCGTGAATATAAATCAAATTATTTTTCCAAAAGACCTAAATGCCACGTCTTTGAGCCTCGAAACGGGGCAATTATTTGACTTGATGTCCATTGTCGAGAAATTAACCCAGTGTTTAGAATTCCGCTATTTGCAACTAAAGTCAGCGACGTATTTCAATGAAATTCATGAAGAATATCTCTCTAAAATGTACCGTTTTGGCGTGGACGCCATCTATAGACGCGCGATTGACGATTCCGTTTTTATGGGAAAAATAGTGGGCGTTTCGGCGTCGGGACAACTTGAAATTATGTCGAATCGTGGGATTGAAACATTCGAAATTAAAGAAGTAAAATTTGAGATTTAACGTCAAAAAGCCTTGAAAACGGACGTTTTCAAGGCTTTTTGACGTTAAATACTGAGGGGGCTATTTAAAGAATTTTGCACAAACGCTCACCGCCATGCTTTTGATTAAACCATCGAAGCAATCGCTCAAAGTTCAGTTTCCGCCAATTTCTGAACATAAGCCGCGTCTAAATCTAAAATACCAGCAATTTTTTCAACGGAAAATCCGTCAAGTAGCATCATTGCCTTAATCGCTTTCAAGGCTTTTGCTTCCGCTTTTATGTCTGCTTCTTTAGCTGCCTCTTTAGCTGCCTCTTTAGCTGCTGCTACCTCTTGGTTTTTTACATAGACCAATTCGGCGTAAGTCATACCCGTTTCATTGAGAGAACTGGCATTTCGGATGTCTATGAAATTTTTTGTCAACACCATGTTTTTTTCAGATTTTAATGATTTTAAAAAAGGAATATCAAGTTTAAGGTCTTCGTCCATCTCATCGGGAAGCAACATAAAATCGAAAACAAAGTTAAGAATTATTCCCATTTCATCAACGTCTAAGCCTTTTTTTTGTACCAAGTCTAACACTTTTTTCTTTAATTTGAATCGTTTTACGTCATCATTTTTACTTTGAGCAGCATATTTTGCAGCAAGAAAAGCGAGACCAACGGGATTTTGCATCTCCGCCAACCGTTTGGCATTTTGATTTATGACGGCAAACGCATTAACTTTGAAGAGCGTTCTCGTGCCAAAACGCGTAATATCATACACAAAATGTTTTTTAGTCGGCGCTTTGCCCGTAAAAACAACCAGCGTTGTTATTTCTTCCGTGTTGTAATGCAGCGAAATAAGCATACGGGACTTGAACCAACGGAAAGCCAATTCGTCAAGTAGCGCATTTTGGAACTCATTGTGAAAAAAAATAAAATGGTCTTCACCAGTTAATAACTTGACTTTGAGGAGTTTATCTACCACCTTCCGCTTATCACGCTGTCGCAATCTGCCGCGTAAAAAATTAATCAGCTCCTGTTCGCAAAACTCAATGGGGACGGACAGGTCGATGGCAGCGTACAAATCAGGCTTGATGAGGGCAATCACATTGAGGGCATTTTGAGTGAAGAACTCTTTGAAAACGCCATCTTCATCAAGCACTTTTTCCTCGGTTACTTTATTCTTTTCTTTTTGTAGTCGTTTTTTGTTTAATGCTTTGGGCAGCGTCAAAGGCGGTGAATTGAGTTTTGTCATCGAGTAATGTTTGTTTTAATTCAACTATTTTGTTATTTTCACTGAGCAAATGTAAAACTTTTAGTATTTATAAGCAAATAAAAACAAGTCTTAATTTAACATAATTTATTTAAAAATATAAATATTAACGTATCTTTTTAATGATTCAAGGTGATTAGAGAAAATATTTCTGCTAAAATTTTGTTTTTTCGTACAAAAGTTTTATTTTATGGTCTAAATTGAATTTTATGGCATCAACAGCTTCAATATCGAGTTTTTGTAACTTAGTTCCTGGACAGATGACTGTTTCGGAGCAGGCTTTATTATTGAGTGCTTTAGAATCTGCGCTTCAAGGTATTGCGGATTTAAAGGTTGTTGTTCAAAGCCTTCGCGATGAAATTAATCATTTGAAAGGCGAAGACGGCAAACCGACTATTTCTGGTAAACATCAAAAATCTGCTTCGCTCGACCAACGGAAGGTTTCTTCTGAAACGGCGCGTAAAACGGTGGGTAAACCGCGTATTAAGCCTATAAAATTCGATAATAGCCGCCCTGTTGATGACATTCAAAAAATAGATTTCATAGATTTATCGGCTCTTCCGAGTGATGTTGTTTTTAAAGGCTACGCAAAAAGTCATTATCAAAGCCTTGAAATAGTGTCTAAGTTGATTGAAGTGCAGCGTGCTATTTATTATAGTGCGACTGCCAATAAGACCTATACGGCTGATTTACCTACCGATTATATGGTCGGTAGTGACTATACCCAAGCCCTAAAGGGGCATATCGGACTCTTTAAATTTTCCTTGGGTCTTAGTATTCCCAAAATTGGCGAATTTTTACGGATGCACGGCATCGCCATTAGTAATGGCAGTATTTCAAATATTCTCTTAGAAAATGGTCAATCCTTAAAAGCCGAACAATTGGCGATTCATCAAGCGGGTTCAGAATTGGGCTTATATCAAGCAACAGATACCACGGCTTCCCGCTTTAATGGGGCTAATTATAACACCCATGTCTTCGGAAATGAGGCTTATACGGCTTATTTTACTACCCCCCATAAAGACCGCCAAACCATTGTGGATTTAATTCGTTTGGACAAACCCCGCACTTATTTACTCAATGAAGCGACTTTTAAACTCTACGATTATTTAAAAATACCTGCAAAAATAACGAGACCTTTTATACCGCTTATGGGTGAAAAATACGCCGATAAAGAAACATTTGAGGCGCAGATAAAGGCAGTATTAAACGATAAAGACGTAGAAAAACACCAACAAAAACTATTAGAAGGGGCATATTTGGCAGCTTATCACGCCCAAACACCCCTACACATACTCCTGTGCGATGACGCCCCACAGTATAAATTAGTCGCTTTACTCATCGCCGCCTGTTGGGTACACGCGGGCAGACATTTTAAAAAATTACAACCCAAAATCAAATATCACCAACAACTATTAGACGAATTCCAAACGCAATTTTGGACTTTCTATCAAAAACTAAAGGACTATAAACAACAACCATTTCAGGTCAACGCCCAAAAAGCAGGGCAATTAGAAAAAGAATTTGACACCTTATTCGATACCAAAACGGGCTATCAAGAATTAGATGACAGAATTCAAAAAACAAAAGCCAATAAACACGAACTGTTAGTGGTTTTAAAGCACCCCTATGTCCCACTCCATAATAATGACTCGGAATTAGCAGTCAGAAAAGAAGTCAGGCACAGAGATATTTCATTCCAAACAAGAACAAAAAAAGGAACACAAGCAAAAGATGTCTTTTTTACAATCATTCAAACAGCAAAAAAATTGGGCGTAAACGCCTATCAATACATTATGGACACAATAAATAGAAAATTTGAAATGACGCCTTTGCATATTTTAATAAAACAGAAATATCAAACAGAGTAAACAATTACCTTGAATCATTAAAAAGATACGAAAACAGTTTAATTTTTTCATGATTGAATGAATTAAAGATGATTAAAGATGATTGAAGAAAGTTTAAGATGTCACAGCCATTAAGACGGCAATGTAAAGCAATTAGACAGGGTCTATTTGTTTATTTTATTTAAAAAGACATAAAAAATCCACACATTCAACGTTTAATTTTCTTTAACAAAATTAGGTCGAAAAAGGCGTTGATACTGAGGGGGTAATTCAATTGCTTTTCTACCTTTGATTTTTTAAAAATCCATTTTTTTTCCATAACCAATACGCGTCAAAAGGCGACATTCATGAAAAAAACAACACATTACGTACTTTTATTATTGCTCCTAAGCACCGCTACCCTATTCGGTCAAATCAAGATTTCGGGAAAAATCACCGACCAAAAAACGAACGATCCGCTCATCGGCGCCATCGTCAAAATTGGCGAAACGGGCGCCGTAGCCGATGAAAATGGCGCGTATTTGCTCCAAATTCAAAAAGGCGGCAACTATGAAGCGACCGTGAGTTTCGTCGGTTATCAGAATATTTCAAAAAAAGTATATTTTACTGAGGGGTCCTCCACGACGCTCGACTTCTCGCTTTCGGAAGGTAATTTGTTGCTTTCCGCAACGACCGTGACGGCGGGTAAGTTTGAAAAATCGCTTGGCGAAGTGACCGTTTCGATGGATGTTATCAGCCCGAGGCTCATCGAAAACGTCAATACGCGACGTGTAGATGACTTGTTGCAGAAGGTTCCTGGCGTCAATATCATCGACGGACAAGCCAATATTCGCGGTGGCTCGGGTTGGAGTTACGGCGCAGGCAGCCGCGTTTTACTCTTGATTGACGATATTCCCGCTTTGCAAGCCGACGCGGGTTTTCCGAATTGGCGCGACGTGGCGGTTGAAAATATAGAACAAATTGAAGTTGTAAAAGGCGCAGCCTCAGCACTTTATGGCTCTTCGGCGATGAACGGCATCATCAATATCCGAACGGGTTTTGCAAAATCTGAACCTGAAACCAAGCTCGCAACCTTCGCAACGGCTTATTTGGCGCCGAAAGATTTGAGAAAACAATGGTGGTCAAAAGCGCGCGGCGGCGGCCAACCTTACGAAGCGGGCGCGAGCATTTTGCACAAACAGAAATTCGGAAAATTCGATTTCGCTGGCTCCCTTTTCTATTACAATCAGAGCAGTTTTCAGAAAGATTGCTACCAAAAATACGGGCGGTTTTCGGCGTCAACGCGCTATCGAATTACCGATAGATTGAGCGTCGGCGTAAATTGGAACTACAATCAAGGCGTGTCGAACGACTTTTTCTACTTCGGCGGCGCAACTGACCTCGCTTACGTCGGCGCACCGACCGCCTATACAAATTCAAAAAAAGCGCGCTATACCATTGACCCTTATCTCAATTATTTCGACAAAAAAGGCAACCGCCACAAGATATTGTCCCGCATTTACAGCGTGGATAATGGCATCGGCGACAACAAAGCCAACGGGTCACTCCTACTTTATGGCGAATATCAGTTTCAACGAAAATTTGAAAAAGACCTCGTTTTGACGACTGGCATCGTCGGTGTTGGCACTAAAGTCACGGCGCAATTGTACGGCAACACGAATTACACATCTAATAATGGTGCTATATATGCCCAAATTGATAAAAAAATCGGGCGGCTCAATTTGTCGGGCGGCGCTCGATATGAACGCAACGCGATTTTTGCGCCCGATACAGTCATTTTTACGGAAAAATACAAGGAAGCCACACCGAATGGCGGTGTGTTAACGGAGTCTAAACCCGTCTTTAGAATTGGCGCAAATTACCAAATTGCAGCGGCAACTTTTGCCCGCGCTAACTGGGGACAAGGCTATCGTTTTCCAACGGTTGCCGAAATGTTTATCAACACAAATGCGGGCGGATTGCAAGTCTTTCCGAACCCCAAATTGACTTCTGAAACGGGTTGGTCGAGCGAAATTGGCGTGAAACAAGGCTTTAAAATCGGCGATTTTCAAGGTTTTGTCGATGTCGCGGCGTTTTGGACACAATATCAAAACATGATGGAATTTTTATTTGCGGGAGAATTAGGTTTTGGTTTCGCTTTTCAGGCGCGGAATGTTGGCAATACGCGCATAAAAGGTCTCGAAGCGAGCATTGCGGGACAAGGAAAAATCGGCAATTTGACGGCTTCAACCTTGCTTGGCTACACGTATATTGACCCCGTATTTACCGATTTTAACGCAAAAAGAGATACTTTTTCGGGAACTGCCAATTATAATGTTTTAAAATACCGTTATCGCCATAATTTCAAATTAGATTTTGAAGTCAATCACTCAAAATTTTTGGTCGGTGTTGCCGTGCTTTACAACAGTCGTATGGAATCGGTTGACCGCGCTTTGAATCTACTCGGCGGCTTGACAAATTCTTATATTGAAACTTATCGTAAAGCACATGATACTGGTTTTAAAACGATTGACGTTCGCGCAGCTTATAAATTTACGCCAAAAGTGAAACTCACGCTTATTGGTGCCAATATTCTCAACGAGGAATATTCCTATCGGCCAGGCTTAGTCGAAGCGCCGCGCAATGTGCAAGCACGGGTTGATTGGACTTTTTGAATGGGTTAAAAATTAAAAATTGAAAAGCCGTATTGATTTGATTCAATACGGCTTTTGTAATAAACGCATTCATTTTTACTTGCAAATAATCGAAACCAAATTTTATTTTGCACAAAGGAACAATCAAAGGGACTCCTCAGTATAAGAGCCATTTTTTGGCTTTTTTACAAGATTTTATACCGCCGACTCGCTAATCCACTGTTCTTTATTGACAAATTAAACAACGTAAAAAAAGGCAAAAAGCATATCCGAAAACGGTATCAGCTTCTTGCCCTGAATGTAAATAAAGAGGATGTAATACAATTGCTCTTAAATAGGTTATGCGAATTAAGAATTGAAAAGACACTTTTAACACGAATTTTAGGCGAATTGTACAAATTACACGAATTTCTTTTAGGCATAAACCTAAGCGTGGTCATATTTTTTTATAGAGTAAAAAGCCGCTCAAAAGAAATTCGTGCAATTCGTACAATTCGCCTAAAATTCGTGTTAAATGGTGTCAAAAATGTGTTTCAACTGTTAATTCGCATAGGTTATGAATTGGCTTGAATTTTATTGAAAAAATACAGACAAATGATTAAAATACTGAGGGGTACCAACGAAAAATAGAAGGCGGCTTGACCACCATAAATATCGAAAATTGTTCCCGTAATGCGCGAGCCGAGCGTGCCGCCGAGTGCCGAAAAAATGACGATTAAACCCGTCATTGTGGCGTGTTTCTGAACGGGCAAACTGCTGAGAATTTGTGAATTAATGGCTGGATAAATCGGCGCAATTAACAGACCAATTAACGGGAAAATAAAAGCGGCGATTGGCGCATCACTCCACCCCGTAACAGCTTGTGTGCCAACGTTTTGTGCCAACGGCATCGCAATTAAAACCAGTGCCGCAGCGGCTATTAAGCACGTCGTCAAAACCAAATACCAATGGTATTTTCTTAAAATAATGCCCGCCAAAAAGCGCCCTAACGCCGTTGATGCCGCCAAAATAGTCGCCATTTGAATGCTCAAACTCGTCGGCAATTTCAGCACTTCTTTATTGAAAGTTGGCAACCAAGTCATGATGCTTTGCTCGATTAAAACGTACAGAAAAACGCTCAAAATAAAGACCATCACGACGGGGAAAACTGCCAGTTTGAACATATCCGAAAAGTCTTCCATCAAGGGTTTGGATGTCTTTGTTTTCACCGAAGATTCGTCCAAAGGCGCGCTCAACAGCAACAAAAAAGCCGCTACCGAAATAGCCGCCAAAACGTAATAAACCTTCAACCAAGCCATCGACTGCGGATTGTTATCATCGACAAAAGCGGAAAAAATGAAACCGCCCGTCATGATGCCCACCATGAAAAAAGACTCGATGAAATTCATAAAACTCGCATGGTCTTTTTGATTGTCCGTCACGAGTCCAATTGTTGAATAAACGGACACTTTAATCAAGGCGAAGCTCGCGCCGACTGCCATAAAAAGCAGTTTTGTTGTGTCGAAACTCGGAAAACTTGCCATAAATAAGCACGCCGCCGTCACCAATGCAAGCGCAATGAGCATGGATTTTTTGTAGCCAATTCGAGCAATATAGGAAGCAATAACGAAGGAAACTGCCGCAATTGTGAGGTCTTTGAACGCCTCCAAAATGCTCGCATCGGCTTTCGAAATACCGTAATTGTTTTGCATTTGCAGAATAACGGTGCCAACGCTGTTCAATAAAATTGCGAAAACGAAGTAATTAAGAAAGAGAGAGAGTTTGATTTTCCAGTTAGCCATAATTAAGTGATAAGTGATAAATGAAAAGTGATAAATGACGGGTGAATGAATTCCATAATCGGTAAAAGTAATTATTTATTTGAAAAAAAGGACCCCTCAGTATTTTTAATAAAAAAGGCAGATTAGCGCTAAAAAGTTAATTAAAGATTAGAAAATAAAGAAAAGGTGGTTAACTTTGTTTGATGGTTTATTGAAGAATTTACGCTTAATTTCGAAAAAAAAGAATCAAAATGACAGAAATAATTGCAAAAAAAATAACGGTCAAAGAATTTCAAAAAATGGAATTTCCCGATAATGACCTTTTTATTTATGAACTTATTAATGGAGAACTCATGAAAAAACAAGCCCCAAAACCGTTGCATCAGCAAGTTTCAAGACGCATATCAGCTGCTTTCGAGACATTTTTAAAAGAGAAACCAGTTGGTGTTTTCTTTTATTCGCCGATTGACGTTTTTTTTGATGATTACAATAGGTCGCAACCCGATTTGCTATTTATTTCCGACGACCGTTCTTTCATTGTTGATTTGGAAAATGGCATCATGGGCGCACCCGATTTGATTGTTGAAATCATTTCGCCGAGTTCCATCAAAATGGATAGATTTGATAAAAAAGAAATGTATAAAATATTCGCAATCAAGGAATATTGGCTTGTTGACCCAAAAAATCAAACCGTTGAAATTTATGCTTTTCAACATGACGATTACGCGTTACATCAATTTTTAGAAATGGAAGGCGTCGTTGAATCCACAATTATGAAGGGTTTGGATATGGACATTAAGACCATTTTTTCATAAAATATAGCGTCAAAATAAAAGCGGCTGCTCAGCGGCTGCTCAGCGGCTGCTCATTGGTTTTAGCCATTGGGCAGCCGCTTTTTTATTGAAATTAATAAGAAAATAACAGTGCTACCTACTTTGTTTTCATAGATTTGCCCACATTATTTTTCTCACCAACGCTCATAACAATGAAAAAAGAACTATCCACAACTTGGTCTTACGCCGAATTTCAGGCTTTTGTCCTGTTTTATGCCGCAAACGCCGACGGTCGAATTACGTCCGAAGAGACACTGTTAATCCGTCGTAATTTGACCGACGAACAGTTTACAGCCATTGAATTGGCTTTCAAAAGCAACGCCGACACGGCAGTTTTGAATCATATTTTGACCTATCGCGACCGCTATTTCTCGACAAAAATCGAGCGCGAAAAATTATTGGCAGATATGCAACTTATTTTTAATGCCGACGCCAATTTTAGCACCATGGAGCGCAATGTGCAGCGCATTTTCCAACGAATTATTTAAAAAACTAATAATATGGAATACCGACAATTAGGAAAAAGTGGCGTAAAAGTGAGCCTTTTATCACTCGGTTCATGGCTAACTTTTGGCAATCAAATCGGCGACGATGTTGCCGAAAATTTGATGCAAACGGCCTATGATAAAGGCGTAAATTTCTTCGACAACGCGGAAGGTTATCACTTCGGTGAGTCCGAAAAAGTGATGGGCAAAATCCTTCAAAAAACGAAATGGGACCGAACGAGTTACCTTGTTTCGTCGAAAGTTTTCTTCGGCAGTCGGCGCGGTCAAAAGCCAAATCAAGGCGGTTTGAGCCGAAAACACATCACCGAAGCGTGTCATGAAGCGTTAATTCGCTTACAAGTCGATTATTTAGACCTTTATTTTTGTCACCGACCCGACCCCTCCGTACCGATGGAAGAAATCGTTTGGGCGATGAACCACCTCATGACGCAGGGCAAAATTTTGTATTGGGGAACCTCCGAATGGTCGGCTTCGATGATTATGGAAGCCCATAAAGTGGCAAAAGAGTACCGCCTAATTGGACCCACAATGGAGCAACCGCAGTACAATTTGTTTTGGAGAAACCGCATCGAATTGGAGTATTTGGATGTCTTCAGAACCGTCGGTTTGGGTACCACAATTTGGTCGCCTTTGGCGGGCGGAACCTTGACTCAAAAATATGTTAACAATATTCCTGCGGACACCCGAATGGATTTGAGCGGCATGAAATGGCTAAAAGATGTCGCTTTGACGCCCGAACGCTTAGATTGCATTAAATCTTTAAATAATTTGGCGTTGGAACTTGACACCACTTTGGCGAAACTCGCGATTGCTTGGTGCGCCAAAAATCCGAATGTGTCAACCGTCATTTTGGGCGCTTCAAAGGTCGAACAATTGACCGAAACGATGGATTGTCTATCGGTTATTCCGCTGATTACAGACGACGTCACGCAACGGATTGAAAGCATTGTGAACAACAAACCCGTTTTGAGGATTCTATAAATTCGTGTTAAGGTTCGTTAGCATGATTAAGCATTTTTCTAAGTTCTTGCGATTCATTTCAAACAAAATTTTATATTGTTGCATAATTAGAAAAAACGCGTTTTCAGAATAAAAAGTATCAACAAAAAAATGGTGACAAAATTTTATATTGTTTGACACTTTTTAGAAAATAAAATAATTAATTAAAAAAGCCTTCTAAGCGCGTTGCTTAAAAGGCTTTTTTAATGAATTATCAATGCATGAATTACGGGCATTTTTTAAGCCATAACCAATTCTTCATAATTAGCGTAATAATGCTCCATATCGTTTAAAATTGCAAAGACACCGACCGCATTATCGGTCGTTACCAATTGCATTCTGAACGGTTTGACGTGCGGCAAACCGCGAAAATAATTGGTGTAATGTTGCCGCGTTTCCCAAATGCCTAATTTTTCACCTTTCCACTCAATTGCTCGGCGCAAATGCTCGCGAACGGCTTCGATGCGCTCCGATACTGAGGGGGGTGCCAAAATTTCGCCCGTCGCAAAATAGTGCTTAATCTCCCTAAAAATCCACGGATAACCAATTGCTGCGCGCCCAATCATGATGCCGTCGATGCCATAACGATTGCGGTATTCCAAGGCTTTCGGGCCAGAATCCACGTCGCCGTTGCCAAAAATCGGGATGTGCATCCGCGGATTATTTTTCACTTTTGCAATCCACGACCAGTCCGCTTGGCCTTTGTACATCTGTTGCCGCGTCCGTCCGTGAATCGTAAGTGCTTGAATACCAATGTCTTGCAAACGTTCGGCAACATCCACGATGTTAATTGTGGACTCGCTCCAACCCAAACGCGTTTTCACCGTCACGGGTTTATTTGTCGAACGCACCACCGCCGACGTCAATTCAATCATTTTCGGAATGTCTTGCAACAAACCCGCACCCGCCATTTTGCACGCCACTTTTGCCACGGGGCAACCGTAATTGATGTCAATCACGTCGGGATTTGCCGCTTCGACCATCTTCGCCGCCTTTATCATCGACTCCAATTGTCCACCAAAATACTGAATCCCAATCGGTCTTTCGTAGTCGAAAATGTCCAATTTTTTCAAACTTTTCTCCGCATCATGAATCAATCCGTCGCTCGAAATGAACTCCGTGTACATCATGTCCGCGCCTTGCTGTTTGCACAAAGCCCGAAACGGCGGGTCGCTCACGTCTTCCATCGGTGCCAATAAAAGCGGAAAATCGCCTATTTCTACGTTGCCTATTCTAACCATTTTTTTATTTATTTTTATCTACGAATTCACGGATTTAACGCATTTATAAACCCTTTAATTTCCTTATTAAATCCCTTAATTTTTGCAATTAATTACTATTGATTTTTAATTATTTAATTAAGCATTTGCTAATGAATTAAAACGATTAAATCATTCTATAAATAGCTTAATCACAAGTGATTAAGCTTTAGTTCCAATTTTTGGAAAACCAAATTTTATTTGTTGCTCATTTGTGTTAAAGAGGACTCCTCAGTATAAAATGTATTTTTTACATTTTAGAGACAAAATTTTATATTGTTTGACAATAAAAAAATTTAATTGTTTTTCATTCAAAAATTAATTAAAATTAGTGTCATTAATTAAGGCAATTAAAACGTTTTTTATGGTTAAATAATTAACACCAAAAGGGCGTTTTATTAGGCATTCATTAAGGCAATTAAAACGTTTTTTATTGCTAAATAATTAGCACTAAAAAGGCGTTTTGTTACGCATTAATTAAGGCGTTTTAAAGGTTTTTTTTGCAGCTACTCGGTACTCAGCTTTACGACTTTTTAGCTGCGAATTTACGACTTTACGACTTTACGACTTTACAGATTTACGACGACTTCATTCTAATCCGTAAATTCGTAGATAAATTAGTCGCTATTAGAGTGAATCATCCATAAAAATCGGTGTAATCCGCAGATAAACGGCGTTGTCGCAGCAAAGGTATGAAACAAAAACGGGATTAATTATGCCTCAAAACATCTCCACATCAATCAATATCCTTTCTCAATTATCCGACATCAGTTCGCCCAAACGATTGAACGTATAAACCGTAAAAAATATCGCCAAACCTGGAAAAACGGCGAGCCACCAGCACTCAAAATTGCTTCTTGCGACCTGTAGAAGGGTTCCCCAAGTCACTATTTCGGCGGGCAAACCCAAACCCAAAAACGACAACAGCGCCTCCAACAAAATCGCGTTCGCAATGCCAAAAGACAAGGCAACCAAAGCGGGCGTCACGACGTTCGGTAAGGCGTGCCGCAACATTTGTCGCCACTCCGAAGCGCCCAAAACGACTGCTGCTTCCATGTATTCCAACGACTGAATCCGCATCATTTCGCCCCGAACCAACCGCGCAAAACCAACCCAACTCGTCAAGCCAATCAAGACAATCAGACTGTTAATTGTCAACTGATGCGCGCCGATAATCGTCAATGAACCGAGTATCCACAGGAACATCGGAACGGCTTGCATGATGTCCAAAAAGCGCATAACGATTAAATCAAAAGGAACAACTACGGTGCGATTAAATATATTTATTTTCTTAAATAAAAACTCTAAAATATTAATTAACAACTCATAACACAAAACAATTAAAATTAATTTGATAATAATCAACCCGCTCGAATTGTTTAGATTTAAAAAAATGTAAAAATAAAACCCAACAATTAAAAAGATAGGCCCCCTCAGTATAGCGCTCAAAATCGGCATTTCTAACCGCTCGTCACCCCAAAAACCCGCCATCAAACCGATGGGGACACCCAACAAAAACGCCAAAAACATACCCCCAAAACCGACCATTAAAGCGGTCTTTGTCCCACTGATGAGTCCCGCCAAAACGTCGCGCCCGATGCCGTCCGTCCCGAGCCAATGCCGATTGTAAAAGCCTAAATGCAGGTCTGAAAAAGGCGATAAAAAATTAGCATCCAGCTTATCCAAAGTCAAAGACGCGTAGGGAATCAACGGCGGAAACGTCCCCATTTTCGGCTCATGCGCAAGTCCATCGCCCGCTAAGGCAACGAAAATGAGCAGCGCCAATGCCCAAAAAACACGACTGCGTGGATTGATGATTTTTTTTAATAAATTCAAGCGATTAAAGTGGCTTTAGTAACGCGACTTTAAAGTCGCGCCACGTTAAATCATTCAGTAACGCGACCTTAAAGTCGCGCCACATTAAATCAAATCAAACAAATCTTGAACACCAACCGTCCGTCCCGCAACGAAACCTTCCGCATACGGCACGCCCACGTAGCGCCCATAAACGGCATCTTTTCCGCGAATGGAATCCAAAAAACTTTGCCCAGAAATTGGCGTGGACGGCTCATTACTGAGGGGGTCAAAAAATTGGCTTTTGTAGGCCATTATCAGCTCAAATTTACGGTCAACAAATTCAGAAATATCGACCACAAAATCAGGTTTCAAAGCCTTGTCTTGAATGTAATGATAAACCGTTTTTGGGCGCCAAACTGCTTGTAAAGTACCGTCGTCTTCAAACGTTTCAACGCGCCGCAAACCACTCAAAAAGCACGCATCCGACGTCATTTTTGCCGCCCGTCCGTGGTCGGGATGTCGGTCTTCGACTGCGTTACACAAAACAATTTCAGGTTGATAACGGCGAATAACGGCGATAATTTTACGCAAATCGGCTTCATTTTGCGTAAAAAAACCATCCGCTAAATCCAATTGTTCGCGCACTTTTGCGCCCATCATGTTGGCGGCAACCATGGCTTCTTTGGTCCGCAATTGAGCCGAGCCGCGGGTGCCTAATTCGCCCTTCGTGAGGTCGAGTAAACCGACCGATTTGCCTTGTTTTATGTGCCTTAAAAGCGTTCCCGAACACGATAATTCCACGTCGTCGGGATGGACGCCAATTGCCAAAATATCTAATTTCATTGCCTATTTTTTGCCCTTAAAAAGCGGTGATTTATCGGTAAATAAAACGGTTTTCGTCGAACTAAAAACAAACGCGTGAATGATTTTACCGCGCTTATTGTTGAGTTGTCGGGCGCAAAAGTAGCTTTGCCAAAGCAATTAAGCGTTTATTCGCGCCACAAATGTATTTGCGAATTCATTTGCACCTGTAACTGCGAATTTATTCGCAGATACAGTTGAAGGACACTTTTATCAGTAATTAAATTTTAAAAGAAATCAGTCATGAAATTAGCCCATAAGGCCCCCTCAGTATCGTACCCTTCCAACGGTTTTTCCGATTTTTCGGACGGTGTTACAAGCTACGCAAAAGCGTTTAGCCTCATTTTTCGACTCCGATTGTGGTCCTATTTGGTGATCCCTGGACTCTTGAGTTTGGCACTCGGCAGCTCGATTGCCTACGGTGTTTACACGTCTTCGGGCGTATTTTCGGGCATTTTATCGAGTATTTACCCGCAAAACTGGTTTGGTGCAGGCCTTTTCGTGAAAATATCGGGCGTGGCGAGCTGGCTCATTTTGGGCGTCGGCGGCTTGTTCAGCTACCGCGTTTTGTTGATGGCAATTGTTGCCCCTTTCATGTCGCCGCTTGCCGCCCGCGTTCAAGCCGACATTTTGGGCATCGAGGTCTATGACCCACCGTTTTTTTCTTTCACCAATGTGCGGCTGATATTGAGGGGTGCTGTTCTAAGTTTTCGTAATATGATGAAAGAAATGTGGTTCACCTTTTGGCTGCTTTTGTTGAGTTTGATTCCGCCGTTTGGCTTGTTTATTCCGTTTATTTTGTTCGCCATTCAAGCCTTTTACTCGGGTTTTGGCAACATGGATTATTCGTTAGAAAAATATTACGGCATTGCGGACAGCAAAAAATTCTCGCAGAAACACCGTTGGCTCGCCGTCGGCAACGGAACAGTTTTTCTGTCGCTTTTGGCGGTTCCTGTGTTGGGTTTGTTCTTCGCCCCCGCCCTTTCGACGGTTGCGGCAACTTTAGAATCGATTAAAAGAATTGATGGGCGTTTGAAAAATGTTAAAGAATTAGAGCAGTTTATTTGAGAAAATAGCTTATTTTTGACAAAAATTAACAGTAAATAATCATTAAATATTTCGATAAAATGGCATACAAATATTTTAAATGGAAAACATTAAAAAGCGAATTTGGTATTGACCGAAAACGAAAAAATTTGTTTGACAGTACACAAGTAACGCTGTGTCCACCGTCACAATTGCTGGTTGATATTCTAAAAAGAAATGCTTTGATACCTTCGGCAACTGAAAAAGCAATGTCCGAAAACACGATTTATAACGTTCTCGCCGAAGTAAAAATCAACAATCAAGAGCAAATTGGCTTGTTATCGGGCGAAATTCTGAATGCTGATATTAAACGTCGGCTCAACGGTGAAGTGGATTTTTTGTTCATGAACGTACCGACCGAACCCACTTTGAACGCGCCAATTATTAGCATAACGGAGTCAAAATTTAAAGAGCCTTTTGACAGTTCTTGGGAACAAGCAACCGCCCAAATGATGGGCGCGCGGGTTTTTAACGAAAAAGAAGGTGAACCAATTGATACAATTTATGGCGCCGTAACGGATGGTAATTCATGGCGTTTTTTATTGCTTGAAGGTCAAACGATTTGGATTGATTTGGACTTATATTCCACCAATAATTTACCACTATTGTTGGGCGTTTTTCAAAAAGTCGTTGATTTTTATCGTTAAAAACGCAATATCTGCCGCCGTGTGCAAGGCACTCAAAACGACCCGCGTAATTGGCGGGTCGTTTGGTTTTGGGTAAGCAAAATGGGAAATAAATACTTTTTCGTTGAAAAGATAATCAAATAAGGCGTTTTCAGACGTGTAAAAAACGGGATAATTATCCATCGGTGATTTGAAAAAATTGGACGTTGGAAAATGGGCATTGAAAGACGCGTTTTGCTCAAAATTAACGCTAAAATCGCTTTTATACTGAGGGGTCTTTTCCCCCATTGGAATTTGGAATTTGGAATTTGGAATTAACATTTTTTTAAATAACTGGATATTATTGGTCAACGTTTGACGCGCCGTTTCGTACATCGGTTGTGCCAACAAAAAAGCGAACAAATAAGCGGGAACAATCGGCGACGCACCGACAAAAAGTGGATTGTTCCGAATCGAATGTATCGTTTTCGCTTCGGATAAAATCACGCCACCAGGGATGCCCAGCGCCTTCGCAAGCGAGGCAATGACGATAATTTTCACGCTTGGATGCGCCAATTTGTTAATTCGATTGAAAATACCCGCACCATTTTCGCCCGTCACCCCAATGCCGTGCGAATCATCAATCAGCAACGTAATATCTTGATTATCAGGCAGTTTCGAAATCCAAGAAAAGTCAAAGGCTTGGCAAGTGAGCATATCCACGGCGTTTGACACGACAACAATCGGCGCATTTTTCTCCTCTTCAATGGTTCCAACGATGTTTTTTTCAAAATCTTCTTGATTTTTGAAAATATACTGAGGGGTCCCTTCCCAGACCGCAGGATGTGCCGACGGTGCATAAATAAAGTGCGTTTTATTACCCTTAGAATCTGCGTAATTTTTCAAAAAATTGACCGCCAATTGACCCGCCAACAAGCCCGAAGTCACGGTTAAAGCCGCTTCCGAGCGGGTCCAATTCGCCAAAAAATCTTCCGTTTCTTCATAAATTTTCAATTGCAAATTGTTGTTCCGCGAAGCCGAAAACACGGTTCCGTAACGGCTCATACCTGCCATTAACGCGGCGCGAAATTCAGGTTGATGCCCAATGCCGAGGTAGGATGTGCCGCTAAAAAACAGGTGTTCTTCGCCCTCAAAAGTGGCAGTGCGGCTTGGGAGAAAGTCAATCTTACGGGTTTTTATGGTGGTCATTGCACGACTCATTTTAGAATTTATATTAATATAATTTATCTACGGATTCACGGATTTACTGATTTTAAGGATTCAAGCGACATCTTAGAGTTAGTGAATCGTAAAATTGGTAAATTCGCAGATAAATTTCATTTTTAAAATCAAATTACAGAGTAAACACATAAAAAATCCCAAATTTTCTTCACCAGAAAATTTGGGATAGTATTTATTTTAACGCCTCAACGAATGGATTAAAAATTTTATTCGTTAATTAGTGAGCTGCTTTATAATGCTTCACCGCTGCCGTCAATTTAGGTACGATGTCGAACAAATCGCCGACAACGCCGTAGTCTGCTGCTTTGAAAAACGGCGCTTCGGGGTCTTTGTTAATCACCACAATCACGCGGCTATTGTTGACACCCGCCAAGTGCTGAATTGCGCCAGAAATGCCAATTGCAATGTACAAATTAGGCCGAATTGCCACGCCCGTTTGACCAACGTGTTCGTGATGCGGACGCCAATCGGCGTCGGCAACGGGACGCGAGCAAGCAGTTGTTGCGCCCAAACTCACGGCCAAATCTTCCACAATGCCCCAATTTGAAGGGTCTTTCATGCCGCGGCCCGCCGAAACGACCAATTCTGCTTCGGGCAAAGGCACGATACCTTCCGCTGTCTTAACCGATTTTACCGTAATACGACTCGCGGGAACCGAAATACTGAGGGGTGTCACGGCGGCGTTGCTGCCCGTAATTTCAGGTGCCAAAGCGTTGCCCACCAATGAGATAACTTTAATATCTGAAGTCATCGTAAACTCCGCAATTGCTTTGCCCGAAAAAACGCCTTTGCGCACTTTAAACGCACCGTCGTTTGTCGGCAATTTGTTGGCACCCGACACCAAACCAGCGTTTAATTTGACGGCAATGCGTCCAACAACCGCTTTTCCAGTTGACGTATTCGAGACAATCACAACCGTTGCACCCGTTTGTTTCACCGCTTCCGCGATAACGGACGTGTAAACTTGCGAATCGAAAGCCGAAATGCCCGCAATATTATAAACGGCAGATGCGCCGTATTGACCCAATTGTTCGGCATTGTTCACCGCGCCCAAAGTCAACGCGTTGCACGTTGTTCCAAGCATATTTGCGACTTTCGCACCGTAAGTCACGGCTTCCAAAGCGGCTTTTTTAAAATTTCCTTTTGCACTCTCTGCAAATACTAATACAGACATATTATTGAGATTTTAATTGTTTTTAAATTAACTTTTTGTTTCAAACGTCGGCGAGGTTTCAAACCTCGCCGACGTTGTATAACGAATTAAATAACTTTTGCTTCTTCGTGTAACAACCTAACCAACTCGTCCATGTCGTCGGCGCCAATCATTTTGACACCCGCTTTTGACGGCGGCAATTCAAAATAACTCACGGTCGAAGGGTCGTTAAACGGTTGCGGTGCAACGACGGCGAGCGGCTTAGATTTTGCTTTCATAATGCCCATCATGTTCGGAATCCGTTGTTCGGCCATGCCTTTTGAGGCAGAAACGACGAACGGTGTTGCAACTTCCAACACTTCAATTCCGCCTTCAATATCGCGCTCAATTGTTGCCACATCGCCCGACATATCCAATTTTGATGCATACGAAACGAACGGAAAATCAAGGTATTCCGCAATCATTGAACCGACTTCGGAGCCATTGTAGTCAATCGTTTCTTTGCCCGTAAACACGATGTCAAAACCTTTATCTTTGGCGTATTCGGCAATCTGAAACGCCGTTCCCATCGCGCTTTTAGCGTCGAGGTCGATGCGTACAGCATCGTTTGCGTCGAGTGCCAAACCCTTTCGGATAACTTGGTCATTTTCCGCCAAACCGACGTTGATGAGCGTCACCGTTCCAGCCGTTGCCTTGGCCAAATCGATTGCCCGAACGAGCGCATACCACTCGTCGTAAGGGTTCATAATAAACTGAACACCCGCCGCATTGAAGGCCGTTGAGTCGCCATTAAACGAGATTTTAGCGGTCGTATCGGGTGTTTTTGATACACAAACAAGAATTTTCATTAAATTAACGGTTGAAATATTTGGTAAATATTTTTTAATTAAAACTGATTTAAACGCAGAAAGTTGTAACGTTTTTTCTCCCGCAAAGATAGGCTAAAATTGGTAAAAAATAAATTTTAGCGAATATTCGCTAAAATTTTATCTAAAAAAGACATTTATACTGAGGGGTCCCTTTGTCAAGGTTTTTGCACCGAACGCCCACCCGCGGGGCAATGTATTTTCAAAAAATTGGTGTACAAGTTAACCAAATGTGCCGTCGTTCCTTCGCCTTCGTAGATGCCGTGCGTTCGATTTGGGTAAGCCATGTATTGAAATTGTTTATACTGGCTTAGGTCTTGCAATTAGTACCAACATCGTCAACCTAATGGAGAGCCAACTCCAAGTCCAGAGCCAGACGGGTGAAG
>JAYUKJ010000934.1:0-2136 GCA_043764555.1 Saprospiraceae bacterium | reverse complement strand
TGCCGTTGAATAAGAAAACGTCTTGCAAAACAACCGCTATGTGATTCCGCAAACTCGCCAATTCAAAGTCTCGAATATCCGTCCCATCAATCGTAATTGCGCCCTTCTGAATCTCATAAAACCGATTTAAAACGCTCGTAATTGTCGTTTTTCCCGAACCCGTTGAGCCAACAATTGCCAATGTTTCGCCTTGTTTTAGCTTAAAACTGACGTTTTTCAAGACAAAATTCTCGCCGTCGTAAGCAAAATCAACGTTTTTAAATTCGACGTTGCCTTTGAGTTTATTCGTTTTTATTGAGCCATTTTTCTCCACATAAGTCGGGTCGTCCATCAATTTAAACACCCGTTCTGCCGCGACCATGCCCATTTGCAAGACGTTAAATTTGTCCGCCAACATCCTAACGGGACGAAAAAGCATATTCAAATAAACGGGAAACGCGACCAAAACGCCGAGGGTAATATGCCCTTCAATCACACCTTTTGCGCCATACCACACCATCAAACCGAGTGCCGCCGCCGACACAATTTCGACCAACGGAAAGAAAACTGCGTACGCAAAAATCGCCTTCAAATTCGCACCCGCATACGTCCGATTGATGGTCTTAAAACGCGCTTGTTCCTGGTCTTCGGCGTTGAAAATTTGCACGATTCGCATACCCGAAATGTGTTCTTGGAGAAAAGAGTTCATATCGGACACCGCATTTCTAACGATGTTGAAATATTTAGCGACTTCTTTTCTAAACCATTGAGCGCCAATGATTAAGACGGGCAAAACGGTCATACAGACCAACGTTAATTTCCAAGAAGTCCAAAACATGATGCTCAAAACGACGATTAATGTCAACAAATCGGCAATAATTGTGATGATGCCTTCGGAAAAAACGGCGTTGATGGTTTCAATATCGCTAATCGTTCGGGTCGTTGATTGCCCAATCGGCGTCTTATCGAAATAGCTTAAATTGAGGCTTGATATATGTTTAAAAACCCTCACCCGTAAGTCGCGAATAATCGACTGACCAAGCCACGACGTCATGTAATTGAAGACGTACATCATCGCTGTTTCCAACAAAAGCAACGCAATTAAGATGTAAACAATGCGCGTCATACCCGCCACATCGTACTTAAAAATATGGTCGTCCACCATTGTTTGAATCAAATAAGGGCGCAAAGTGGATAAAGGCGCGAGAGTTATCGCCATCACCGCCGCCGTGACGAAGACAAACCGATAGGGTTTTGCCAACGACATAATGCGTAGAAAAAGTGAACGGTCGAACTTCTTTTTGGCAGGCTTTGGCGCGTTTGGCGCAGCGTTAGAATTTTCAGACATAACAATTTATTAAAAAGTGGACCCCTCAGTATTTCTTAATTAAAAATTGAAAATTAAAAATTTGAGTGACTGTGAGTGATTCTTTGATGGTATCACGGACTTTAGTCCGTGAATATTTTACAATTTTCACGGACTGAAGTCCGTGATACAAATGCGTTTGAAAAACACAAAAGTAGTTCCTTTTGGTTTATCCCTATTACATCTAAACACCTTTGTGACGAAATAGATGTTTAGGCAGATAAAAAAATAGTCTTTTCAAAAATTCTACCTTAAATATGATGGATAACGCATCTTTGTAATAAAAAAAGGGATGAATGTTCTTCCTTTTCCGCAAAACCCGTTTCTTCGCTTTTCATTTTTTAAAATCAAAAAAAATCATGCTCAATAAACAAATTCGCCTCGCGGCACGTCCAGTCGGAATGCCACAATCCACTGATTTTCAAATCATTACGGAAGAAACGCCCGAACTCAAAGAAGGCGATGTGTTGGTTGAAGTTCAGTTAATTTCGCTCGACCCCGCGATGCGCGGTTGGATGAACGTTGGAAAATCGTACATCCGTCCCGTCGAAATCAACGAGGTGATGCGCGCGGGCGGCGGCGGTCAAGTGGTGGCTTCCGAAAATCCCAATTTTGAAGTCGGCGACTACGTGACGGGAACGACGGGCGTTCAGCAATATCTCTACGCAAAAGGCGGCAAAGGCTTGCTCAAAGTCGATACAAAATTGGCACCTCTCAGCAAATGGCTCTCGGTTTTGGGCATGACGGGCATGACGGCTTATTTCGGATTTCTCGACGTTGGCGCGCCAAAA
>JAYUKJ010000933.1:0-2136 GCA_043764555.1 Saprospiraceae bacterium | reverse complement strand
CGCTTTTGGCGATGCCAATTTTGTAGCGCCCGATGTAGTGCGTATTACCGAGAACGTAAATATAACGGTAATCGAGTTTTGCTAAAAGTCTAATAGATTTCATAAATGGTGATGATGGATTTAATGTCAAAACAATGCGCAAATGTAAAACTTTTTGTATTCATTTTATTTATTTACAAACGAAAAGTTCTACATTAAAAATATTTTTAAATGTTTATTATCTACACTATTAAGAATAACACTACTTTTAAGTCCTTAAAATAGCGTTATTTACACAATTAATTTTATTGAATACTTTATCGAAAATCTACGCAGCGTCATGAGTAACCAAATTGTTGTAAAACTGGCTTTAATTCTCTCGCCCATATTCTTTCGCGAAAGCATTTACAAATCGTTCATTACTTACCGTATTGAACGGCAACGTGGCTTTTTGCCAACGATAGATGCCGCCTTAGAAAATCGGATTTTGGCACACGCCGAAATCAACGACCGCCGTCTAATTAGCCGCGAAGCCATCATTCATTCGGCGTTGAAAATAACCGCCGATGTGTTGACCTTCGACGGCAACTTGACGGACAAAACCGACCCCCTCAGTATTTGGCAAGCCGAAACCGTCAACAGCACGGGTTTTGCCACATTTTTCACGGCAGTTGCCCAATATTTAATTCAAAAAAATGGCTTATCAAGCCGCTATATTTGCCAACAATACGTTTCAGAAAGGCGTCAAAATGGTACGAATTTGCACGACCGTTATCTGTCACCTTACGGCAATTCGCCCTTCAACAATCAGCGCGATATTGTCGCTATTTTAGATTTGAAAACGGGCGAAAAACGCTTCGTTGACCCAACAATTTTTGAACAATTCAGCATCATCAACATCAAAGTCGAAGGCGAACAGGACCCCTCAGTATGGAAGGCTTCCGCACAGGTTTCGGAACGGTAATTGACTTTCAGATTCCAAAGTTCAGATTCCAAATTTCAGATTCCAAATTTCAGATTCCAAATTTCAGATTCCAAATGTTAGATTTCAGGTTTAGGCGACTCCTACTTGGCTGATTGCCGAAGCTCAAAATGTTAACACCAAGCAAATCACGGTTTTATGTGTGCCAATGTCCCGATAAGCGCGTAGATTTGAGCTTAATTTTAATACTTTCTTAAATTACATCCGATTTCCCGAGCATTACTTAAAAAATTAATTATCTATTTCCCATGAAAGCATCTCTAATTGTCGCTTTGTTTTTCAGTTTTTTAACGACTGCCCTCTGCGCGAATGCGCCTAATTTGTCCGCAACCGACACGTGCCAAATACCGACGCTCATCACACCGAACGAAGACGGAAAAAACGACGAACTCCTCATTCCGTGCTTGCCCGTGAACCCAAACGACAACAAGAGTGAGTTGTATATTTTCAACGAATGGGGCGACCGCGTGGCGTATTACAAGCCTTATTTGAACGATTGGGGCGGCACTTATTCGAGCAGACCGCTGCCCGATGGCACTTATTTCTACATTTTTAGTCTTACGCCTACCACGCCAAAACAACGCGGTTACATCACCATCTTTCGATAGAATTCAATCTAAAAATCTACATAAAATCATGGATATAAAATATTTACACAATAAAAATATTTATAAACTATTTTTCCTTTTTTTCGCCTTTTTTACTGAGGAGTCCTCTTTGCAAGCGCAACAAGAAGGCAATCACACCTTATTTATGTACAACCCGCTGAACGTCAATCCTGGCGCGGCGGGCATCAACGGCTACACGAGTTATGCACTCCTGCACCGCTCGCAGTGGCTTGGTTTTAAGGGCGGACCGATGATGCAAAGAGCGAGCGTTTCGACACCCGCTTTCAGCGACCGATTGGGCTTTGGCTTAACGCTTGAAAACCGCCGCGTTGGCATTTTTGAAACGCAAACCGTCGCAATGGCGTGGGGTTACAGCATCATAAAAACCGCGCGTTTCAACTGTCGGACGGGACTTCAAGGCGTTGTCAAACGGACGGCGTTGCGGTTCAACGACCTCGAAGAAGCCAGCCTTTTTATCAACGACCGTTCCGTTGTGCCGACCCTTTCGTCGCGGTTTGTGAGCAATTTTGGTATGGGCATTTACATGACGCTCGACGACGCTTTTCT
>JAYUKJ010000932.1:0-7126 GCA_043764555.1 Saprospiraceae bacterium | reverse complement strand
TTGTCAAAAAACCTTCGTCGAAATTCGGGTATTTTGAGAAAAGATACTCAGCGACAATTGTTCCTAACACCGCATCGCCGAGATATTCAAGGCGCTCGTTGTTTTGTGCCGCTCCCCCCGTCGGCTTTTCGGAACTTGAGGATTTGTGGTAAAAAGCGAGCTTGTACAATGCCAAGTCAGACGGAATATAACCCAAAATCGGGCGCAACCGCCTTGCTAACTCCTTGTCTTCGGAGTAGTAGTAATTGTAAAGTTGTCTAATGTAACCCAAAACGATGTAAAATTGAATGTTATCGGTAGGGGTTGGTGAATGGCTCCTTAAAACATTTCAGATTCCAAATTTCAGATTCCAAATGCCAACGGTTAACTTGGAATTTGGAATTTGAAATTTGAAATGCTCAAAATACTGAGGGGGTCTATTTTTGAAAATAAAAATTAGAGAAGAAGATAAAAAATTGACAATCAATCATTTACCCCCCTCAAAACCATTCAATAACCCGATTTCAAAATCAAAAAAAGGAGGCGTACAGCGGGTTTTATCGGTTTTTGCAAACGTCGGAGAGAGGAATAGCCCTTTCCGATGTTCGTTTCTTAGAAAATTTAAAACCGCATAAGTAGCCCAATGAAAACAAACGGAACTTTTGGTTGAGGATAAATGTGTGGTTATCAATCTATTACATCATTAACCATTTGTCATTAACCATTAATTAGTTCCCTTTATTCCGCAATAATAGTGCTTTAATTTAATAACACCGCAGTCGGGAAACTTATTTACTGATTTTACCCGTGGTAAATAAATTTACGCGCGACATACAAAAGCCTTTCAAAGCTAAAATAAACTTTGAAAGGCTCGATTTTTTATGGGATTAAATACGTTTGAAAATGACCGACGTGTTGTGTCCGCCGAAGCCAAAACCATTGCTTAATACGACATCGAGGCGCCGATGTTGCGCTTCGTTGAAAGTTAAATTGAGCCGTGGGTCCATCGCGGGGTCGTCGGTAAAGTGATTAATTGTTGGCGGTACAAAATCGTGCATCATGCCCAAAATACCCGCCACAGCTTCAATCGCACCCGCCGCACCGAGCAAGTGGCCCGTCATGGATTTGGTCGAGCTGATGTTCACTTTGTACGCATCTTCGCCAAAAACGCCCGCAATTGAGCGCATTTCGGCAATATCGCCCAGTGGTGTTGACGTGCCGTGGGTGTTGATATAATCCACTTGGTCGGGACGCAAACCCGCTTCCGTCAAAGCCATTTTCATGCAATTCATCACGCCTTTGCCTTCTGGGTCTGGTGCGGTCATGTGGTAAGCGTCGCAACTCATACCCGTGCCAACGATTTCGCAAAGAATGTTGGCACCGCGCGCTTTGGCGTGTTCGTATTCTTCCAAAATCAACGCCGCGCCGCCTTCGCCAAGCACAAAACCGTCGCGGTCTTTGTCGTAAGGACGTGACGCCGTTGTGGGGTCGTCATTGCGCGTACTCATCGCGTGCATGGCCGTAAAACCACCGACGCCCGTTGCGGTAATCGTCGCTTCTGAGCCGCCCGTTATCAAAACGTCCGCTTTTCCGAGGCGGATGTAATCGAAGGCGTTGATAATCGCGTGGTTTGCGGAAGCACAAGCCGAAACGGTTGCGTAGTTGATACCGCGAAAACCGTATTTTATCGCCATCAATCCCGCCGCAATGTTGCTAATCATTTTGGGAATCAAAAACGGATTGAAACGCGGCGTGCCGTTGCCGCGCGCAAACTCCATAATTTCTCCTTCCAAAGTTATCATACCGCCGATGCCTGAGCCAAAAATGACGCCCGAACGGTCTAAATTAAGGCTATCCAAGGCCAAACCACTCATTTTGATGGCTTCGTCAACGGCAACCATGCCAAATTGCGCGTACAAATCGATGCGCCGAACTTCTTTTTTATCAATGCAAATCTCGGGCGCGAACCCTTTGACTTCGCACGCGAATTGCGCTTTGAACAGCGACGCGTCGAAACGCGTGATTGCCGCCGCACCACTCACGCCGTTTTGCAAGGCAGCGTGGTAATCCGCAACGTTATTTCCAATGGGGGTGACGGCACCAATGCCAGTTACGACTACTCTTTTCATCCTGTTACGTTATTAAATTTTGGGCAAAATTAGTTAACTACGTGGAAATTTTACCCCTATCCCCATTTTTTGTCAAAATCAATCCGTGTTCTGTTTATTTTCAATGCATTAAATCGTTTTAAATGGTCTTAAAAACGCTAAGAAACGCTTTTATACTGAGGGGTCCTCTTTTCTAAATTTCGGCTTTCGGCAGGAGATGTTGAAAAAAAACGCATTAAATACCTACCTTTACACGGTCAAATAATTTGTTTTAAAATAGAAAAAAACGGGCAACCGATTTGAGTGTAAAACTATGGCAAATCCCAATCTCGACCCTTCGAGCAACAATCAAACGAGCGAAGACCGACTCATCGAACGGGCCTTGCGCCCAAAAGCGTTGGATGATTTTAGCGGTCAACCCAAAATAGTTGATAATCTAAAAATATTTATCGGCGCCGCCAAACTGCGCGGTGAAGCGCTTGACCACGTATTGTTACACGGCCCGCCGGGCTTGGGCAAGACGACTTTGGCGAACATTGTGGCCAATGAATTGGGCGCTAATCTAAAACTCACATCAGGTCCAGTGCTTGAAAAAGCGGGCGATTTGGCTGGTTTACTCACCAATTTGGAGGCTGGCGACGTGCTTTTTATCGATGAAATTCACCGATTGAACACGGTCGTTGAGGAATATTTGTACTCCGCAATGGAAGATTATCGGATTGATATTATGATTGATTCGGGGCCAAACGCCCGTTCAATTCAAATTTCGTTGAACCCATTTACGCTCATCGGCGCCACAACCCGCATGGGTTTGTTGACCGCACCGATGCGTGCCCGCTTCGGAATCAACTGTTTATTGGCGTATTATGACGTGGAAACGTTGAAAAAAATCATTTTTCGCTCCGCCGACATCCTTGGCGTGCCGATTACTGAGGGCGGCGCAAACGAAATTGCGCGCCGTTCGCGGGGAACACCGCGTATCGCAAACGCCTTGTTACGTCGAATTAGAGATTTTGCTCAAATGAAAGGAAATGGCAGCATCGACATCGACATCGCGCAATACGGCTTGAACGCCCTCAACGTTGACGAAGGCGGTCTTGATGAAATGGATAACCGCATTTTATCCTCCATTATCCATAAATTTAAAGGTGGTCCCGTTGGTTTGACGACAATTGCCACCGCCGTCGGCGAAGAAGCGGGGACGATTGAAGAAGTTCACGAGCCATTTCTCATCATGGAAGGCTATATTCAACGCACCGCGCGCGGCCGAGAAGCGACGGCAAAAGCGTATTTTCACATTGGAGCCGTGCCACCGCCGTCGGTTCAGGGTATGCTATTTTAACGAAAACTATCTTTCCAAAAGTTTCAAACTTTTGGAAAGGTTGTATTCAATACATCATTTGCCGCGATTTTTCGTTTAAAGGAGACCCCTCAGTATTTTGACCATTTTCAGATAAAAAACACCGATTTCACATGAAAAAAATAATTGTTTCGCTTGCCTTGTTTTTGGCAGTTACCGCGCAAATCCACGCAAGTATCATCCTTTTGCCGATGGATACGAAGCAAAAAGAACACCTCAAAGCCTACGGCATTACGTTTTGGATTCTCCAAAAAGGCGTTGAAGCGCATTGGCTTTTGAACTATCGCGGCGGTAGTTTTGCCATTCCTTATCGTCTTGAATACGAAAAAGAATGCAAGACGCGCAACGTTAGCTACGAAGTCATTTCCGACGCGCAGTTCGCGGGCATTCAAAATGAAATTGGCAATCCAGAGATTAATATGGACGATATTAAGCTCGAAGTGCCGCCAAAAATTGCCGTTTACACGCCTCAATTTGACGAAAAAGGGAAGCGTATTCAGCCGTGGGACGATGCCGTTACGATGGTTTTGACCTACGCCGAAATTCCTTACGAAGTCGTATATGACCGCGAAGTTTTGGAGGGAAAACTCGCTCTATACGATTGGGTGCATTTGCATCACGAAGATTTCACGGGGCAATATGGCAAATTTTACGGCAACTATTCAACCACAACTTGGTACCGTGACAACCAAAAAAATAGTGAAAGTTTGGCAAAATCACTCGGTTTTGCGAAGGTTTCGCAGTGTAAATTGGCCGTTGCCAAACGGATTCGCGAGTTCGTGGCGGGCGGCGGTTTCATGTTTGCCATGTGTTCAGCAACCGATAGTTACGACGTGGCACTTGCCGCCGATGGGCTGGATATTTGCGCTCAAATGTACGATGGCGATGGCGCTGACCCAAATGCACAATCAAAATTGAGCTTTGAAAACACCCTCGCTTTCAAAGATTTCGTCATTAGCCGCGACCCAATGGAATATGAATTTTCTACCATAGATAACAACGACCGCCGAACGTTTAGAACGCCCGAAACGGATTATTTTTCACTGTTCGATTTTTCGGCAAAATACGACCCGATTCCAACAATGCTCACGCAATGCCACACGCGGACGGTCAAAGGTTTTATGGGTCAAACGACGGCTTTTATTAAAAAATTTATGAAACCAGACGTTTTGACTTTGGGGGAAAACAAATCGTACTCCGAGGTTCGGTATCTGCACGGTGTTTTAGGTCAAGGTTTTTTCACATTTTACGGTGGACACGACCCCGAAGATTATCGGCATTACGTGGACGACCCCGAAACGGACTTGAGTTTACACCCTAATTCGCCCGGCTATCGCTTGATTTTGAACAATATTTTGTTTCCTGCGGCGAAGAAAAAACATAAAAAAACGTAACTAATTAATTATTTTTCTATGCATATTCAAGGTATCAATCCAATCGACCTTTGCGCTAAATACGGCACGCCGCTGTACGTTTATGACGCACAAATAATTGAAAATCAATACAATATACTGAGGGGTGCATTTGCAAGTGTGCCTAAATTGCGCATCAATTACGCCATCAAAGCCTTAACTAATTTGTCGGTTTTGAAGTTTATGCATCGCCTTGGTGCTTGCGTGGATTGCGTGTCGATTGAGGAAGTGAAAATCTGTTTGTCGGTCGGTTTTGCGCCCGAACAAATTGGTTACACGCCGTCGGGTGTTCAGTGGTCGGAAATTGAAGAAGCTGTTGCGCTGAAAGTGAAAATCCACTTGGACAGCGTGCCGTTGATGCAGCGTTTTGGCGACCGCTTCGGCGCCTCGGTTCCAGTCGGTTTGCGGCTCAATCCGCACGTTTTGGCGGGTGGCAATTTGAAGATTTCAACGGCGCATGAAAAGTCTAAATTTGGCATTTCCATTTTACAATTAGATGATATTCATCGAGTTATGCATAATACGGGGTTGATAATTGAAGGCTTACACCAGCACACAGGCTCCGAAATTAAGGAGTCTGAAACCTTTCTGCAAGTGGCTGAAATCATGCTCAACGCGGCAAAAAAATTCCCCGATTTGCGGTATTTGGATTTCGGTGGCGGCTTCAAAGTGCCTTACAAACCGAAAGAAAAAGGAACGGATATGGCGCACATTGGCGCAGCAATTGGCGGACGTTTCAACCGTTTTTGTCAAGAATACGGGCGGGAATTGGAACTCGTTTTTGAGCCGGGCAAATTTTTGGTTGCTGAATGCGGGACACTTTTTGTTAATGTAACGACCGTCAAACACGCGCCTACGGTATCTTTTGCCGCCGTGGATTCTGGATTGAATCACTTGATTCGTCCGATGATGTACGATGCCTACCATGAGATTGACAATGTGTCGAATCCGCAGGGCGAAAAAAAATTATATAATGTGGTTGGATACATTTGTGAAACCGATAATTTTGCCGAAGACCGCCTGATGCCTGAGATTTCCGAAGGCGATATTTTGGCCATTCGCAACGCAGGTGCCTACGGATTTATGATGTCGAGCCATTACAACAGCCGCATTCGTCCCGCCGAAGTGATGATTTTTGAGAGCAAAGATTATTTGGTGCGGCACCGTGAGACTTTGGAAGATATTTTGCGCAATCAGATTGCGATTGATTTTCTGTAAAGAATAGGGAATAAGTAAAAGCGCTTTTTATTTTAACACATAGATATATAGTACACATAGAATTTATACGTAAAATGCTTCAGAGTAAGCACTTAGTAAATAAAAATCTATGTGTACTATGTGCCTATGTGTTAAAATAAATATGTTTAATCCACAAAACGCCTAAACGCATTGAACAAACGCTCGGGCAAATCGTCGTTACAGGCTTGCAAATAATCGTTGTAACTACACGGCACGAGGCGGTGACGGTCGTGCTTTCGTTTGGCTTTCAACGGAATTTCCATCCACCACAAATTGCTTCGATTTGACCGCCAAAACGTCAAACGGTACTCAAAAGACGGAATTTCCACGACGTATTGCATCATTTGCTTCATCGCCGAAGGCATCGGAAAATCGCGTTGACGCGTGCCAAAACCATCCAAAAAATACCAAATCATCTGCGCCACAACTTGCGCTGTTTGCTGGTCTTTATCAAATTTTTGGCGAAAGCCGTAAATCCCAAAACTCATCAATTTGTCGCTCGAACCCGCGTAATGTGCGATTTTACACGCGTCTTCGCTCGTCAAACCGTTCGGCGAACCGTCGAGTTGAGCGGGCGCTTCGCTCATTTTCAAGGCGGCTAAATTGAAACTCAACACGTCGGCGTCGCGGATAATCGGCTCGGCTTCGTCGAGGCTCGTGCGGAGTTTGCCGAGGCGGACCAATTCAAAATTGCGCTCTTCAAAATGCGTCAATACTGAGGGGTCCGTAAAATGTGTTTGCAAACCAATGACCGCGCAATTGAACAAATGCGGGTCGTCGAGGATGGTGTGGAGAAAATAATTTTCTGCTTTTAGAGTCGGTGCGTGGCGGATTTTTTCGTCAATTAAGGCTAAATTCACAGCTTTTCGCGCATTTCTGAACGCTTGAAACTGCGGCAACGTGAAATCTTCAACGTCGCCAATCAGAATCGGCACGATGCCGCTTGCCAACAATTCTGCCAATAAAGGCACGATGAAAGAGGTTTCCATCTTCCGAAAATTGCCCAAGTCGCCCACCACAACTTGCCC
>JAYUKJ010000931.1:0-26537 GCA_043764555.1 Saprospiraceae bacterium | reverse complement strand
CGCAAAAAGTAACGGGAATGCTTGAATATCAAGCGTGTGACGACAAATCTTGTATGCCGCCGACGGAGGTGAAATTTAATTTCGATTTAAAAAATGGCGTGGCAACGGAAGCAATTGAAACAACGGGATTGGTGCCGACAACGACAATAGAACCAACCACAAATGGGCAAAATGTTGACAATCAAATAATTACAGATATTAGCCAATTTGCTTTTGATAAAAAAAATGAGACAGTCGACTGCACGACTGAGGGGACTCAACCGACGGAAAACGAAAATAACTTATGGTTGATTTTTGCACTCGGTTTTGGTGGTGGCTTACTCGCTTTGTTGACGCCTTGCGTGTTTCCGATGATTCCTTTGACGGTGAGCTTCTTCTTGAAAAGTTCAAAAAATCGGCAAGTTGGGATTCGCAACGCCTTGGTTTATGCCTTGAGCATCATCGTTTTATACGTGTCGATGGGCATTCTCATCACGACCGTTTTTGGTTCTGATGCCCTGAATCGGCTTTCGACGAATCCAATTATGAATATCCTTTTTGGGGTGCTGTTCTTGGTTTTTGCGTTTTCGTTTTTCGGTTATTACGAAATCACCATGCCCGCAAGTTGGACAAATAAAGCCGACGAAGCATCGAACAAAGGTGGTTTATTGGGCATTTTCTTTATGGCAGCCACGCTTGCCCTCGTTTCGTTTAGCTGCACAGGACCAATTATTGGGACACTTTTGGTGCAAACGGCGACAACATCGGGCATTTCGGCTGGCCCGACCGTTGGTATGTTGGGCTTTGCGGTTGCTTTGGCGTTGCCGTTTGGTTTGTTCGCTTTGTTTCCAACGATGCTAAAGTCGTTGCCAAAATCGGGCAGTTGGATGGACGACGTGAAAGTGACTTTGGGTTTTGTAGAAATCGCTTTGGCATTTAAGTTTCTGTCGAACGCCGACCTCATAAAAGGTTGGAAATTATTGCCTTACGAATTATTTTTATCCATATGGATTCTCTGCGCAGTCGGTTTAGCTGCCTATCACGCGGGTCTTTTCAACTTCAAATATCCACGCAAGATAAAAAGCATTTCGCTTGGACGTGGCGCAATTGTGGCGGTTTCCTTGGCATTTGCGGCCTATTTAGGTTTGGGTTTTCGGTACGACGAAAAAATTGAAACGTTCCAAACGCCTGAATTGGGCAGCGGTATTTTGCCGCCCGCGGGTTACAGCTATATTTATCCGCAGAAATGTCCTTTGAATATCAATTGTTTCCACGATTTGAACGAAGGCATTGCTTACGCAAAAAAAGTAAATAAACCGATTTTACTCGATTTCACGGGCTGGAACTGCGCAAATTGCCGAAAAATGGAAGAAAACGTTTGGAATCAAGCGGGTGTTATGGAAATAATTAAGGATAAATACGTGCTTGTTTCGCTTTACACGGACGATAAAACGGAATTGCGCAAGCCGTATGAAGCCTACAACTCCAAATTTGACGGAAAGCTCAAAGATACGGAGGGCGAAATGTGGACTGATTTGGAAGGCACTTTTTTCAACAAAAATTCGCAGCCTTTCTACGTATTGTTGGCCGCAGATTCGACGAATTTGAGAGTCTTGAACGCACCGACGGCTTACACGCCCGAAGTGGATAAATATAAAGATTTTTTGAATTGTGGATTGAGCCAATTTATAACGACGAAAAGCAGCAATCAACAATTGAATCAACAGTTGAGTCAACAATTAGTGCCTATAACTTTTGGAAAAAAGAAAGATTAGATAAAAAATAGGCCCCCTCAGTATAAACAGAAAAAACGTTGTTTTTTGTCGAAACTAAGGTAAAATTAACCGATAAAACAATAAAACGCCGCGTTTGACTCGTTCAAACACGGCGTTTTGCGTGAATAAAAAAGGTATTAAAGACCGTTTATTAGGAGAAAAATTAGGGTATAAAACCCGTTATGTATTTTTTTAATAAAAAATACATCTAATAAGTTTTCTAATAGGTAAAAAGTAAATATGTTTGCACTCTTATTTAATAACAAACGTGCATAACTTACATCTGTAATCACAGTATAAAACTACAAAGCTTGAAACCTAACTTACTATCTTTTAAATCATTAAGTCATGCGCGAACAAAATGTTTCCACTACTGGTTCCAAGAACCGACACAACAATGCCCCCGAATCTGAAAATAATTTAGCGGCAGCTATTGCGGTTGTTAGTCTGATTATTTTATTATTCTGTGTTCTGAGATGATTTTTGACGTGAGATATTTTCAATATTAATGCTCACCCCCAACTCAGTGTTTTAACAAAAAAATCCTTGATAATCAATTGATTATCAAGGATTTTTTTGTTAAATGCGGATTCACAAAACCTATATCGGGGCAGCTTTTATTTTAAGAACAACATGAGCTGCCCGATACAAGTCAAACGGAAACACAACCAAATATAGCTGTCAGCTATGAGCTATCAGCGGTCAGCCCTCGGCTCGTTGCTAATAGCTCACAGCTGATAGCCGTTACGCTACTGCATCCTCAAACTCACCTTTCACGGCGTACCAGCCGAAGATGAGCAAGCCTGCCATAACGGGCAAGAAAATAAGGATAAGAATTGACCATTGCGTGGTCGCATTCGTTTTGGCGTCAGGCGCGGCGGCGGCGATTTTTTTAAGTCCTTCGCTCGTCAAAAGATAAGCGGCTGTTGGTGCAAGAAGCATACACAAGAAGCCGACGACTTTTTTAATAATGCCCATTTTATATATTTTTTTAAATTATTTAAGTAATTTTTTGTTCCTATACTGAGGGGTCCATTTTTTAATTAAAAATTAAAAATTAAGGAATTAAAAATTGCACTACAACGTAACGCGTTTTTATTGTTACGTTACGTATTGATGATATTTTCGATTATTTTAAAACTTTTTTAGTCAAAAATTAATGACTAAAATGTCGCTCAATGTCGCTCAATATCGCTCAATGTCGCTCAATATCGCTCAATTTTTAATTCCTAATTTTTAATTTTTAATTTAAACCTATTCGTCGTGTTGCGTATTCGTCGCGCCATTCGGTAAGAAAACCGCACCGATAACTAAGCACAACAACGCCACACCAAGCGGATAATTAAGACCCGCGTAAATATTGCCTCCTGGCAATGTTGGCGTTTTAGAATATTCCACCAAAAGCGCACCGATGAATGGTACAAGACCGCCAAATACACCATTTCCGATGTGATAAGGCAACGACATCGACGTGTAACGAATCCGCGTTGGGAACAATTCTACCAAGAAAGCGGCAATTGGACCGTAAGCCATCGTCACGTACACCATCAAAATGAAGATAACACCAATGACCGACCACATATTAGAATCGCCCAATTTCATCAACTTTGACGACACTTTTGGCGCCATTTTCGCCGATTTGCCCGTCGAATCAACGGGTGCGAGGCGGTCTGTTTTAGTTGTGAACGCTGAACCATCCGCGTATTTGCGCGTCATTTCGACTGTGTAAGTCGTGTCCATTGTCTTAGCGTCAATCTTGAAAGTAGCTGGTTTTTCTACTTTTTGGTCCACTATTTCTTGTTTAGTTGTGGGGTCAGAAATCGCTTTCAATTGTTGAAAAAGCGATTTTGTCGTCAATACCGACAAAGCCATACCCGCGAGCATAATCCATTTACGCCCAATTTTATCCGAAAGGCTCGCAAAAACGAGGAACAACGGCGTTGCCAACAAAAAGGCGATACCAAACCACGTTTCGGATTGCTGCGCATCAACGGCACAGGTGCCTTTGAAGAAATTGAGCGACAAAAACTGTCCCGTGTACCAAACCACACCTTGACCCATTGTTGCGCCAAAAAGTGCCAACAAAACCATTTTGAAGTTCTCTTTTTTGCCAAAAGATTCCGCCAACGGATTCGTAGAAGTCTTACCTTCCGATTTCAATTTGGCAAAAACGGGTGATTCATTCATCCGCAAACGAATGACAATTGAGATACCAACCATGAAAATGGAGAGTAAAAACGGAATCCGCCAGCCCCAATCCGCAAATGCCTCTTTGGTCATCGACGTACGACAAGCAATAATCACGACGAGAGACACCGCCAAACCGACCGTTGCCGTCATTTGAATCCACGACGTCCAGAACCCTCGTTTATCGGCAGGCGAGTGTTCGGCGACATAAGTTGCCGCACCACCGTATTCGCCACCGAGTGCCAAACCTTGTAAAAGCCTGAGAATCAACACCAAAGCGGGAGCCAAAGCGCCAATTTTGGCGTAGCCTGGAATCAAACCAATCAAAAATGTCGCGCCACCCATGACCAACAAGGTGACCAAAAACGTGTACTTGCGGCCAATCAAGTCACCTAAGCGACCGAAGAAAAGCGCACCAAACGGACGCACAATAAAACCTGCTGCGAAGGTTGCCAAAGTTGACAAAAAGGCTGCCGTAGGATTGTCCGATGGGAAAAATTGTAACGAAATTTCTTTAGCGAGCGAGCCAAAGATGTAAAAGTCGTACCATTCAATCAACGTACCTACCGAAGAGGACGCAATGACGGTTGCAAGACCTTTGTTGCTTAGTTCTGCCATTATCTTAGATTTTTACTGATGTTAGAAATTAGATTTTTTAGAATAAAATTGGTAGTCGTTATTTTTAGAAAATGATGAATGATAAATGCTAAGTGATGAATTTCTTAACGACCTAATGGGCATTTTTTCAATTCAAAATTCAGCACTTAGCTATCCTATATTTCTTTATTTATTTGCTTTTTTTTAATTTTTTATCAAAAATACTGAGGGGTCCCTTTTTCGTTTTTTTTAGAAATAGACACACCTTTTTTTTGTCAAAAACTATAAGAATATGTGCGTTTGAATCGTGAATTGCGAAGCGCTACCATTTGTTTTGATAAGACCTGCGGCATCTGCTTTGTAGATTGGGCGGGTTGCCAATTCGGCCGTGATTTTAGCGTTGTGACCGTTGACAAACCAATTGATACCGACGGCGCCTTGCGTTGAAGCGTCGGCCAAACGGTCAAATTTCTTGTACGTGAACGTCGCGTAAGGCATCCATTGGTGTCCAATTTTATTTTTCGGAAAAGCGTAACCCAACTGTGCATAAACCGTGTTACCCGTTCCGATTGACGGTTGCAAATTGCCGCCGCCAGACCAAGAATTGACCGTTGACCCCGCTGCTGCCGCCGTTGCTCCCGCGTGTTCGTTGAGAATACCGACGTTGCGCAAGTAGTTTTGACCAAAATCCGTTCTAAAATACGTCAACATAAAGTTGATACAGTCCCCTTTTCCCTTTGCTGTGGGCATATCCAAGAAAATATCGGCGCCAAAGGTCGTTTGGGCGCTTCTTGTGATAGAGTCGGCTGAAGACACGTTCGAAGTGCGGTAACCCGATGATTCAGGATGTGAATAGAAGCCTGCGCCGAAATTCAAAACCTTCTTTGCGCCCAAATAAGTGCCGACGAAATAAGGCAAAACGTTGGATTCCTTGTCCCAAACCATGTAGTTGGCATAACCCTGAAGCGCTGTTTTTTCGCTCCAAATATTGACGGCCGTTTCGCTTCCCTTTGCCTGTGCAGCCAAAGTAGAGCCTTTTGCCGCACCACTTACACCGTTGACGAACGGCTTGTTGATGGCGAAGCGGTAATCTATTTTACCGACTTGACCTTTAGCATAAACACCGAATTGACGCGCAAATTGGTCGGTCGCTTCAATCGTTTGCCAGTTGAAAATCGGCGCATCCATAGTCATAAAATTGAGTGTTGAATTGCTCGAAAGGCGTGAAATACCGTTCCAGTAATGCAATCCCATACCAACGTGTAATTTGACGGGCTGAACGGCGAATTCCGTCCAAGCGTCGTGAATGTACAATTGTGCGCGTTTGCCAGAGTTAGAAGCGCCTGCCGAAGTGACGTTTGAACCCGCACCCGCACCACCATTAATAAACGACTGGTTGTTGATGCCCCAATGGGTCAAAATCAAAAAGCGCGGACTGATTTGCGCGTATGCGATGAAACGCGAACGGCGAATTGCCACGTCTCCTGTCCATTTTCCGCCAATGTCTTCGCCGTTTACATCAATCGTTCCCGGATTGTTTTGCGTTGCGGTTGCCCACATTTGATGCCACATGATAAAACGCACGTACTTTGAACCACTTTCGTTCAGTTTCAAAGTCAACGGTTTATAAGAGTGGTCAACGACGGCGGGAGCGGCAACGGGCGCAGTTGTCGCTGCGGGCGTGACTGCGGGTGTCGCAGGTTTTACGGGCGTTCCTTGCGCGAAAGCAACGATTGACAGACACGACAAAGCAGTAGCAGCCAAGCCTTTTCGTAAGGTTGAGTAATTAGTTGTCATACACTTAAATTTTTAATGTTGTTGTTTAATCAAATATCCATCCGCTTTGAATGTGTGGTGAAGGTATATAGCTATCTATATGTGTGCAAGTTTTTGAACAATTATTTTTAACAAAACTTTAAAATAATACCAAACTATATTTTACTACTACTCGATAATACCTATTTTTATACCTTTTTACGCTAAATATGCCAATTAATTAAACTTAAATAAAAACGATTGATTTGTAAAAACATATAGATTCCTATATTTATCGAGGTTCGTAAATACGACGCAACGCGATTGGACCACTAAAAAAAGAGACCCCTCAGTATTTTCCTCACTAACGCGCATAGGAAATACGTGTGTCGTTAACAGCTTTAGTTACCACGATAAATTAGGCAGCAACTAAAACCGTTGGCTACAAGTCAATTTTGAGCAACTTCTCCGACGTAATCCGTTCGCGGTATTTTTCGCATTTTCACGTTTTTTTGTTGTCAAACTTACGGAACTGTCTTACATTTGATGCACACCTTCAACGCTGAAGACGTAAAAAACCTCTAATCAACCGTGTCAAACATCTCTCTCACCGATATTAGTAAGCGCATTTCAACGCTTTTTCAACAAGACAGCGACGGCTACGATGTCTTTGACTTCCGCGTTGGCACACTCGTTGGGACTTTCGTTCTAAGCTGTGTAACGCCCATTAATGCTTATTTTAACGACGGATTGCCCGATTTGCCCGAGGCGCGCTACCTTTTGCTCGTTGTTCAAATCTTCTTCGTTGTCGCTTCTTACCACCTGATTTGGGTAAAAAAATGGTGCAACGAAATCGGTAATGCCTTCTCCGTCATTTACGCTTTTCAGTTGGTTATCGACCTCTATCGCGACGGTTTTCCGAACCAAGAAGGCGCGATGGCACTCGTTATGATGTTCATTATAATGAGTATGTTTAAGACCAAAACGGCTTTACGCGTTTATTGTGTACTCGTGTTGACCTTTTATTTTTTAGCCATTTGGCAGACGCCCGTCATTGAGCTTGGGCGTAGTTTCGCGGCAATCACGACGTTTTTGTTCTTCATGGTTGGTTATTATGCCTTTTCGGCAAAATTGGACACATTAAAACAATTGAGCAATCGAGAACGTGAAATTGAGCAAAGTGAGGTCTTGTTTCGGGGTATTTTCGACAATGTTCCCGTCGGCATTGTGATGCTCGACAACCAATTTATGGGCGTCCGTTTTAACAAATATTTTCAAAAAACAATCGGCTATACTGAGGGGGAGCTGCAAGAAATAGGGATGAATAAATTGATTCATAAAGACGATTTTTTGAGCCGCCAAACCCTCGCCATTGCCAAAGATAACACCTTCGCGACCGAGCAACGCCTATTTACAAAGACGGGTGAAACGCTCCTGATGCACGTGCAAATCACGCCGCTCGTCGTTAAGGGCGAGCCGTTTAGAATTGCGATGTACAACGACATTACCGCCGAACGACAGACGCAACGCGACCTCGAAGCATCAGCAAAAGCCTTGCGCGAACACAACGACGCCTTAGAAGAATTCAGCTACGTCATTAGCCACGATTTGCAAGAACCGCTGCGGATGATTACGAGTTTTACGCAAATCGTTCAACGCCGTTATTTGAAACAAATCAACGACGAAAATGCCAATTATGACTTCAATTTCGTCGTTGACGGCGCCAAACGCATGAGTACGCTCATTCGCGATATGCTCGAATATTCCCGTTGGAGCGCGCGCGCATTGCCGCTCAATACCGTGAATTTGAACGATTCTTTGCGCGAAGCGAAACTCAATCTGAAAGTATCAATTGATAAAAATCAACCATTCATCGAGGCGGGAGAACTGCCGACAATTGCGGCAAATCGGCACATGGTGGTGCAGGTTTTTCAGAATTTAATCAGCAACGCCATAAAATATCGGCATCCTGAACGGGCGCCGCACATTGATATCAACGTTGAAAAAAGCCTAAACGAATGGATTTTTAGCTTCAAGGACAATGGCTTGGGTTTTGAACCACAATATAAAGAGCGGATTTTCGGCATTTTTCAACGCCTTCAAAATGACCGCGCCACGGGGAATGGCATCGGTTTGGCAATTTGCAAACGGACAATTGAGCGTCAAGGTGGCCGCATTTGGACGGATTCAACACTCGGCGAAGGGTCAACTTTTTATTTCACCTTGCCCATTACAGAATTGATAAACACCACCACCGAGGAGCGAGAAGACGAAGCAATGGCGCACGACGATTCCACAATTGATTGGCGGTAAAAAATTCCAGATTTCAAATTCCAGATTTCAAATTCCAAATTTGATAGCGTAATATACTGGTTATCAAATATTTACCAAATAAAATCTAATGCTTTCAGCAATTTCCGCTTTGGCATTTTCACGGCGGCGTAGCTGCAAAATCTCGGTAATATTTAAAGACAACCAACCACTTTCCAATGCGGTGTAACCGCAAAACAGGCAGTTTAGCGGTTACACCGCATTGGAAAGTCGTCATTTGAGCTTTGTCTTACCGAGATTTTGCAGCTACGCCGCAATTGGAAATGCCAAAGCAGAAATTGCTGACAGCGTTTATTTAGGAATTACTACTTAGAATCGAAAAAACGCCTTGCAAAATGATTTGCAAGGCGTTTTTTCGCTTTTATACTGAGGGGTCCTCTTTTTTCATTTCCCATTTTTAGCTAAATTTTTCAAGACTTTTAGCGCCTCCACTCCCCTATCTTTTGGCACAAAAATATGGTCGTGGTAGTAGCCCGCCACGACGTTGCAACTGATGGAATGCGTTGCCAATGCTTGCGCAAAAGCTGCCGTCAAACCGACTGCTTCCAAAGCGGAATGCACGTTTAAAGTAATCCAAGAAAAAACGGAATTGTACGTGTAATGCCGTTTTTTAGCCACGTCTTCCGTGCAAACGATGGTCAATCCTTCTTGTTCTTTGAAAAAAAACAAGACGCCGCTCAAGTCAACTTGCCCCGTTTTTATGCAACAAAACACGTAGTCACCGTCGTTCAACTGCGGTTTCATCGTGCTGATTAAAATGTCTAAATTTGTTTCACCCGTCATTTTTTTTACATTTAATTAAATAAAAATACGACATTAAATGCACGCCGCGCAAGATTGATAAGTCAATCCTTGTTGGCATACACTTAATGTCGTATTGTCTAAAACGTATATTTATTTTCTATTATTCCGCTTTCGTCAATTTCACCGTTTGAGCCGCCTTGCCATCCACTAAAACGCGGGCAATGTACGTACCATTTGGCAAACCATTCGCTTTCCACTTCGTTTCGTAAGTACCAGCGGGCAAATTTTGGTCTTCCAAAAGTTTAACCATTTTGCCCGACAAATCGTAAACCGCAATCGTCACTTGCGCATCATCCGCAATGTGATACGCCAAAGTTGTTTCGCTGCGGAAAGGATTTTGACCCACTTTCACGATAGCTTCAGGCGCGCCAATGCCCAATTTTCCGCCCGATACTGAGGGGGTACTTGCGCTGCGCAAATCGTTCGCAGGAAAAACCGTTCCCGCGATTGTACCACCGCACGGACCGAAGCCACTGTGAGGCGTTGCCATGTATGGAAAGCTGGTTTTGAACGCTTTATCGTTTTTCTCAACGCCCGTTGTATAGCCTAAAACTTTCAACAGTTTAGGTGTCAAGGGTGATTGACCAATGACCCAATCGTCGTACCACAAGCCGACTGCCGCCAAAACAGCGCCACCAACTGCCTGCAATTCGATGCGCGTCACGTCGTCTTCCAAGCGGCGACCGTTCGGAAAACCGTCCATATTTGGAATCATTTGCAAAGCCGTCGATTTGTTGAAAGCCGTGTCCGTCAAACCCAAAACAGCCGCCGCAATCAAGCCTTCGCTGCTAAATTTAGGGTCATTGCGAGGCGTCGGCGGAACCGCCATGTTCAGGCGCAACATATCGCCAAAACGCACATCTTTAGCGTCAAAAGCGCTCGCGTAGGATGGCAAAAAGTTGTTGATAAATGGCTTACCCGCCGTCAAAGGATTGCCCGGCGTTTTGCCCGTTGCCAACTGATAAGGCGCCACATTTGGCACACCCGCGTGGAAAATTGGCACAATATCGACCGAGCGCGGCTGTCCTTTCCGAAGCAAATAGTTGCCAAAAACGGCATCATCCAAAGCTGTTCCCGCCGTTGCAGGATGTCCTTTGATAACAAAGAGTCCGTCCTTACCGTTGCCAAAATCCACGGCACCAAGCACCGTTTTTGACGCAGTTTGCACGCGCAAATCGGCAAAAGCAGGCACTGCACCGCCAAATTGACGGTCGTCCATGTACAAAGCCAATTCAGGATTTGACATAAAACGCTCAAAACCTTCGTCGCCCATGTAAGGCGTAATCGCGTTCCAAACGTCTTTTGAACCAATCGGAATCACCGCTTCATTCGTCAACGGCATACCCAAACGTGAGACTTGAACCCAATCTCCTGACACCGTTGGTTTTTGACCAAAATCACGCAAAGTTGTTACGCGCGGACGACTTGCCGATGCCCAAACGCCGATGATAAAATCGCCATCGAGAATCGTTTTAGCCGTAGAAATGGCTCTGAAATCTTTTTGCAACAACTGAATTGGAATTTGCAAAGCAATCGCGTGAACGTTTGTGCAACCGACACCATCGCGCGCACCGCCCGCTTGACGGGTTTGTCCAAGGTCGAAAATGCCGCCCAAATCCACGAAGAACGGGTCGTCAACGGGTCCGCAAAACACTTTTTCATTGCCCGCAGTCGAATTAGTAATCGCTTCTCGCATCAACTGTTCGTAGGTTTTGCCCAAACCAAGCGTCGGATTGTCAATCGAGCGCGGTCCAATATTATTTGGCGGCACGACACCGTTTGCAACAATTGTTTCAAACGCACCCGCATTTCCGAAGCGGCGTTCGAGCTTGTAAGTCGTCTTCAAATTCTGTTTGCCGAGGCGAATATTGAAGAAAGTCGTCGGGTCTTCGTTCGTTTTTGAGAACGTAAAACGGTACAAAAGGTCGTCACCAATCGACGCTGCATTCTTTTTGATGTGGATTTCATAGCGAATATCCTCGCCAAAAGACGTGTAATTCGGTCCGCCTTGCGGCAATTCTAAGCCAATATAGTTGGCAATAATCGTGACCGTATTTGGATTGTCGGGACTGCGAAAGGCGTACAAATCCGTGTTGTCCGCCAACGGGTCATTAGCAATCATCGGCGCTTCGCGGTGACTTGATGCCTCCAAATACTGTGTTTCATTGCCGAAGTAGGCAATCGAAGCCGCCAAACCAAGAACGGCAACGGCTTTCAGACTAAATTTAGTGATGTTTTTCATGTGTAATTAAAACATTAATTAAAAAGTTAATTAAAAAAAGTGGTTGTTAATAGGTTTGTTTATTTGTGTAAAAATTGAACGCTATGTGATGCTAAACTCTTGATTTTCAAATATTTACAGTTGCCCAAAATCTCATTTTTCATTCAGACATAGCAAAGGAAAGACCCCTCAGTATGTGAGCAGTTTCAGGCGTCAAAACCCAAACGGAAAGATGTATTTTTGAAAAAATTAGGCGTTGCGAAAACCTGCATTTTCAGCAACTTAGAATAGTGGGAATATAGGAGAATCGATTGATTGAGTGCCGCTTTTGGTCTCAGTTCTATCTACGGAAAGAAAGGGTTGTTTGGTTTTTGCATTGTATAAATATTTTTTATGATTATTTAATTTAGCTACGGATTTAAGGATTTTACAGATTTTATGAATTGACGAATTAACGCACAGTCGGCGCAATTCGTCAATTCGTAAAATTCGTAAATTCGTAAATTCGTAGATAAATCAGTTGGTTGGCTAAATAATGACGTTATTTTAACAAAATCATGCGGGAATTTAACGCATCCATCAGTTTTTGATATTCAGCAGGCAAAATACTGTCTGGCATTTTTTCTTTAAAAAACGCTTGTTCTGTCGTATAAAAAAGCATCAATTTGTCCGCTTCGACGCGCGCTGCCATGCGACCGTTTACATACGCTAAATATTGCAAAGTAAAAGGTTCATAGAGCAAACTGTGATTTGAGCGCGCGAAAGCCGCCAATAATTTATCTAAATCACCGTCAATTTTATGCGACTCGGCGGCAATGCCAACCCACATTTTTAGCGCCGATCCATAACTCGGAATAATGTTTAAAGATTTTTCAAAATACGGCTTCATCTCGTCCAAAATCGCGCTTTTCTGCGCATTTGTCGCGTCTTTTGGCAATTTCAAATATTTTTCTTCCCATATATTGACGCCATAAAAACAGTTCGCCCGCGCACTATTTGGCGAATTGATAATCGCCGAAGCATTGAGCGTTGCGCCACTTTTCCAATCGGGAACCCGTATCATCGTTTTAGCAGAAAAACCTAAAATCGACACCGCCGCAATGCCAATCGTCGCCATTTTGGGCATGAATTTCCGCGTTAAAAAATAGGCAGCCGCAATGCAAAACGCAATTGAAGCGTGATAGACAAAACGCTCATTCATAAACGTACCGACCGACACCAAAACGTTGGAAACGATGCTCAAAGTTATCAAATAAAAGGCGGCGGCGTAAGACCAAATAGTCCTGTTTTTCCACCCCCTCAGTATAACGGCAACCAAACCGATGTGTAAGCCTAAACCCAATAATGCCCGCCAATCCGACCACGTGAGTCTCGGAATTTGGAACGGATAATAGTCGTGCGTGAGTGGATGCGGGAAAATGTGCAATTTTAGGTAAAGCAACAACGTATATGAAATTGTCGCCAATCTATCCGCCGCCGTCATTCCGTAGAAAGGGTTGTTCATCAAGTCCGCAACGACTTTTCCGTCGAGCAAGTAACCAATCGCATTGACGCGCACTATCAAGTAAAACAGCGTTGCGGCAACTACGGGAATCGTCACTTTTATCTTTTCAGAAGTTGTTGCTTTCGTAAAAAATAGAGCCGTCAGTGGAATAATTACTAAAAATGTAATGGCACTTTCTTTCGACAGTAAAGCCACAAAAATACTTGAAAACAGCGCAATTAAATATTTTAAATTATTTAACTGTATCCATTTAAACATAAAATACAAAGCGCTTAACTCGCCAAGCAACGCCAATATTTCATCGCGCCCTTTGATGTTTGCAACGACTTCTACGTGAAGTGGATGCCCGATAAACAGAGCCGTTGCGAGAAAAGGAACAGATAGAAAAGTTTGAAGTTTGAGGTTTGAAGTTTGAAGTTCTTCTACCAAATCTTCATTTTGGGGGAACATAAAAACGAGAACGCGATAGAGTAAAATCGCCGTTAAAATGTAGCATAAAAGGTTCAAAAAATGTCCTAAAAAGGGTTTGTCTTTTCCAAAAAGACCGATTTCAGCGGCAAAAGTAGCAAGGCTAAACGGGCGATAACGGTCGCCTTCGAGCAATTGTTTTTGCTCGCCAAAGTAGCCGCGAAAGCTTTCAAAGCGAAAAATATCGCCAATACCACCAAATCCTTTTTGCACAAATTGATTTTTTTCAATCACCATCGTATCGTCTAAAGCGTAGCCGTAACCAAGGGTCGCGGCGTACAAACCAAAGGCTAAAATGCCCACAATGAGCAAAGGCAACCGATGATTTGACCAATCAAACGACGGCATCTTGGGTAAAATCGCCTTTTTCTCGACTTTTACGCCTTTCGGGATGTCGTTTCTCTCCATATACTGAGGGGTCCCTTTTTTGAGCGTTGGGACAGGTTTGGCTTCCGTTTTTTTCTTAGACATCATGAGTTTTAGATAGGTTTTATCGTTTTAAAAAAACATAAAAGTATTAAAGTTGATGTGTAAAACGTCAAGGGAACTTTAAAAGTTTCCCTAACGTTGGCGAAAACGGCAGATTTTATGCAAAATACTGAGGGGTCCTTTTTTGACAAATAAAAAATCAAAATACTAAAAAAAATAGCCCGATGCTTTAACAACATCGGGCTATCTTAATTCTGTCAACGATTGGACAACTTTTAAAAAGTTGCCCAATCTAAATCCTAAATTACCGTCCCGCGTGAATCAACAAAACCGAAATATCCGACGGCGAAACACCCGAAATCCGACTCGCTTGCCCGAGCGTTTGCGGCTGGATTTTAGCCAATTTTAAACGCGCTTCCATGGACAGCGACGGCATTTTTGAATAATCGAAAAAGCTGCCGAGTTGCAAATCTTCGAGGCGGTGCATCTTGTCTGCCATCTCTTTTTCTTTGACAATATAATTTTCGTATTTTAAGCCAATTTCCGCATTTTCGATGGTTTCTGAGTCGAATTTCTTCAAAAATTCGTCAAATTGTGGAATAAATTGGCGCAAACCATCGGCGCAAACCATCGGGCGCAACAATATTTTCGACAACCGCGTCCGTTGGTCAATGAGTGCCGAACCGACGCTTTCCAAATAATTGTTGACCAAATCGGGCGCAATTGCCGTACTCGACAACCAATCTAAAATCTCTTTGGTTCCTTCATTTTTGGCGTTGACACGAGCGATGCGTTCGTCCATATTCCTAACGCCCAAGTCCGCCGCAATCTGCGAAAGCCGCACATCGGCGTTGTCTTGACGCAACAAAATACGATATTCGGCGCGGCTTGTGAACATCCGATACGGCTCTTCAGTACCTTTTGTCACCAAATCATCAATCAAAACGCCGATGTAAGCTTCCGAGCGTTTGAGGATAAACGGCGCTTGGTCGTTTATTGCCAAATGCGCGTTTATGCCCGCCATTTGACCTTGGCAAGCCGCCTCTTCGTAGCCCGTTGTGCCGTTGATTTGACCCGCAAAAAACAAGTTTTTGACCAATTTTGTCTCCAAACCAAGCGTTAATTGCGTCGGTGGAAAGTAATCGTATTCAATTGCGTAGCCAGGACGGAACATCTTCACATGCTCAAAACCTTCAATTTGACGCAAGGCTTTAAACTGCACATCTTCGGGCAACGACGACGAAAAACCGTTGATATAAATCTCCACCGTGTCCCAACCTTCGGGTTCGATAAACAATTGATGGCGCTCTTTATCCGCAAAACGGTTGATTTTATCTTCAATTGATGGGCAATAACGCGGTCCCAAACCTTGAATCCGACCGTTGAACATCGGCGAGCGCGAAAAACCTTCTTTGAGCGTTTGATGCACTTTGTCACTCGTATAAGTGATGTAGCAAGGGCGCTGTTTTGTCAATTTTGGCGTGTCGGTGTAAGAAAATTTGCCCGCCTCAGCATCTCCTTCTTGCGCTTCCATTTTATTGTAATCCAGCGAGCGACCATCCACGCGAGGCGGTGTTCCCGTTTTCATCCGACCTGCTTCAAAACCCAATTCAACGAGTTGTTCAGTAATGCCACGTGCCGCAGATTCACCCGCCCGACCACCGCCGAACTGTTTTTCACCAATGTGAATCAAGCCGTTCAGAAACGTGCCATTGGTCAAAACGACCGATTTTGACTCAATTTCCAAGCCTAAAGGTGTCCGAACGCCGCGCACAACGCCGTTTTTCACGATTAAACCCGTTACCATTTCTTGCCAAAAATCTATGTTCGAATGCGATTCCAACATCATCCGCCATTTGTGGGCGAACAACATACGGTCGCTTTGTGCGCGAGGCGACCACATAGCGGGACCTTTTGAACGGTTCAACATTCTAAATTGAATCATTGTGTGGTCGGTAACGATGCCCGAATAGCCGCCGAGGGCGTCAACTTCGCGCACAATTTGCCCTTTTGCCACACCACCCATTGCAGGATTGCACGACATTTGAGCGATTGTCTGCATATTCATCGTGACCAACAAGACTTTCGACCCCATATTTGCGGCAGCAACGGCAGCTTCACAACCCGCGTGTCCTGCGCCGACAACGATTACATCATATTTTGGAAACATGGCAATTGTATATTTTCTATTGATGATTGTCTATTTTCTGAAAAAGAGGACCCCTCAGTATATCTCGGATTTATGATGTCGGATGTCCGTATTTTCCGAAATCATACATCCAAAATCCGAAATCGAAGGGCCCCTCAGTATAAGACGCTTTTTTTCGTTTTTGACTTAAAAACGGCGCAAAGATACAGTGAAATGGTGATAATTAGGCTATTGTTTTTTTGCTTCAAACGACATCATACGTAGCTGAACAATCAAGCTATTGCTAAAAGTTCAATGCTCAAAAAATGAGTTAAAGAGCAGACAACGACCCCCTCAGTATTTATTAGTTTTTCGCTTTCTGGCGTAATAATGTATTGAAAATGCGGCTTTAAATCGTCAATACATTGGTAAAAACCTTTTAACAATACGGGATTGTTACTGTTTTTTATTTCGATACACGTCATTTTTCCCGAAGGACTTATGAGTATTAAATCTATTTCGGCGCCTGTTTGGGTGCGGTAAAAATAGAAATTCCACGCTCTAAATTCAAGACAGCGATAAATCTGTTCGATAACGTAACCCTCCCAAGAAGCACCAATCAGTGGATGCCCAAACAAGGCATCAAACGAAGGAATATTGGCTAAAGAGTGCAGAATCCCCGTATCTCTGAGGTATATTTTAGGCGTTTTTACGAGCCTTTTGCCAAAATTAGCGAAGTAAGGTTGCAACCTGCGAACTAAAAAACCACCTTCGAGCAAATCCAAATACTTATTAATCGTCGGCATCGAAATGCCCATTGACCGCGAAATATCGCTTACATTGAGCATAGTCCCGTGTAAATAAGCCAACATTTTAAGCAATCTATCCATCGTTGGAATATTAATATCATAGCCTAAAAGCCGAATATCTTTTTCCATGAATGTATAAATAAAATTTTGCAACCATATTCTTGAAAACTTAACATCAGGCGCCATCAGAGCATCAGGAAAACCACCCAAAAACCAATGAGCGGATTGGTCGAAACCACCGCTTTGCGCTTCAAGCAACGAAAAAGGCGTCAATTCAGAATAGGCAATGCGCCCCGCCAAAGTTTCAGAACTATGCCGCACCATTTCGGGCGAAGATGAACCCAAAATAATGAACCGCGCAGGACGGCGGTCTTGGTCAATAAGCGCACGAAGCAAAGCAAAAATGCTCGGTAATCGTTGAATTTCATCAATAATGACGCACTTATCGGCGTGCATTTGCAGATAAACCTGAGGATTTTCAAGTTTATACAAATCCTCATTCAACTCCAAATCGAGATGAATACTCGGCGTACTTAAACCTCTTTGCAAGATTTTGGCGAGTGTCGTTTTCCCAACTTGGCGTGGACCAACGATGCCCACAACTGGAAAGTAAGTCAAATTTTCTAAAACCTGTTGCGTAATTCTGCGCTCAATTATCATTTTACCTTGTAATCTTTAAAGTGAACTTTACAATTTACAAGGTAAAAGTAAAAAAAGTATCGACATTGTGCTTTTATCAAATCAATATTCTATTGATTAATTGTAAAAATTGCTGATTTTTGAAAAAGAGGACCCCTCAGTATAAATGGCAAACCGCCTTGCAAATCCAATTTTGCAAGGCGGTTTGCCATTTATACTGAGGGGTCCCTTTTTGTTCCAATAAAAAAAACGCCGTCCCGAATTCTTCGGGACGGCATTTTTTTATTGGCTGCATCAAAGCATTTTTTAACTCAATCGGATCTCATCTTCCTGTTCGTCAAAAAATTTATAGACGCCCAACGGGTACTCAGGTTCTGACCGCAAACGAATCCATTTTCGGTACTTGAAATACCATTTCATTTGCTGGTTCGGGAAGCCTTTTTTCAAAAAAGCCTCAACGTAAGGATGCAAAGCAAGGGTAATCGTTCCTTTGGGTCGCGTTTGCAAGACCATGTCTAAATCGTGGAAAATGCCATCAGTCAGCAAAACAGTTGGTTGAACTTTGCCCGTTCCTGCACAACTTGTACACACTTCTGCGGTGTTGATTTTCAATTCGGGACGCACACGTTGCCGTGTAATTTGCATCAAACCGAATTTCGACAAAGGCAAAATCGTGTGTTGTGCGCGGTCTTTGACCATAAAATTCTTCATCACTTGTTGAAGCGTCTTTTTATGTTCCATATCTTTCATGTCAATGAAATCAATGACGACCAAACCACCCAAATCGCGCAAGCGCATCTGCCTCGCAATTTCTTCTGCTGCTTCCACATTCACCGCCAAAATGGCATCGTCCGTCGCGTGCGAGCCAACTTTATGACCGCTATTGACATCGACAACGTGCATGGCTTCGGTATGTTCGATGATAACATACGCCCCACTATTCATGGTTGCGGTTTTGCCAAATGCCGATTTAATTTGGCGATTGACGTTAAACGACTCGAAAATGTGCTTGGTACTCTTGTGTAACTGCACGATTTTCACTTGCTCAGGCGCAAAACCTGATAAATAGTTTTTGACACTTTCAAACATTTCTTTGTCGTCCACGATGACTTTAGAAAACGAGTCACTCAAGAGGTCGCGCAGAATGCTTGATGTTTTGTCCAATTCACTCAATAGCTTAGCTGGCGGGTTCGCATTTTTGAGTTGGAAGAAAATTTTCTCCCATTTAGCCGTCATCTGCATCATTTCTTCGTGCAGTTCGGCGGTCTTCTTTCCTTCGGCGGCGGTGCGGACAATGACGCCAAAGTTTTTAGGCTTGATACTTTCAGCAATCGTTTGAAGGCGTTTGCGCTCTTCGGCAGACGAGATTTTTTTCGACACGGCAATCACGTCGGTAAACGGTGTCAACACTAAAAAACGACCTGGAATTGTGAGTTCACAACTCAATCGCGGTCCTTTTGTGCCAATCGGTTCTTTCAAGATTTGCACCAAAATATGTTGTCTTTTGGGCAAAACTTGGTCAACCTTTCCGTTTTTGTTGATGTCTGGTTCCAATTTGAAATGGTCGAGGCTCGACGTATTTATGCCACCGCTGATAACACTATCGGTGAATTTCAAAACGTTTTTGAGTTTCGGTCCCATGTCTGTGTAGTGCAAAAACGCGTCTTTTTTGTGACCAATGTCAACAAAAGCCGCATTCAGCCCTGGCATCAATTTTCTAATTTTGCCAAGAAAAATATCTCCTACGGCAAAATCGTTACTTAGTTCTTCGTGATGCAATTCGACCAATTTCCCGTCTTCGAGAAGGGCGATTTCTACCTCCGTTTGCGTTGAGTGGATGATAAGTTCTTTTTCCACGTAATGCTTCGGTTTGCGAGGAGCATCGCAAGGCAAGGTCTGCAGACTGCGGTTGGAGGGCAGTTTTACGGCTGTTTCGTTGGTCTCGAGTCAAAAAATAACGCAACGCTCGATTCTGAATAAGGGTAATATTCAACCGAACGGCGGAAATGAGGCGTGGTGACGAAAAGAATTAGGCGCTAAACAATAGTGAAATATCGGGTGAATAATGTGTTCAAAAGCTAATACAAATGCCTAATCGCTTTCCTGTCGTTTTGCGCACTCGTCCCTTCAAAATCGTTGGTTTTGAAGATGATTGGGAAAAATCTCAGATTGCAAATTCCAAATTCCAAAAAATTGATTATTAGTCATTTTGGTACTTGAAATTTGGAATCTGAAATTTGGAATCCTCCTTAAAAAGAAAAGGAACGAGCCGAAAAAAAGTACCCCCTCAGTATAAGCGACAAAAAACGGGTTATCGAGCGTCGTAGAACGACAAGGTGCGCGTAACTCCTTGATTATCAACTTAGAAATGTGGCTTTTCAAAAATTTTCTGTATTGGTTATTGGTAGAAAAAAGTTTGAAAACAGTGTCCTTAAAACAAGTTAAGGAACGCCGAAAACCGCCGTTTTCGACATTCCTCTTGCTATTTTTTTTGACCAAGCCACCCTTGTAACTCAGACTTCTAATTCAGTAAAAACAACCCCTTCGGTGCGGCTTTCAGACAATGCTGTTGACTGCTCATCAGGGTTAGAAAATCAGAAAAAAAATTATAAGTTATGAGTTATGAGTTATGAATTATAAGGTTTTAACTCATAACTCATAACTTATATCTCATAACTAAAAATCATTTCTTCTTCTTGTGTCGGTCTTTACGAAGTCTCTTTTTCCGTTTGTGCGTAGAGATTTTATGACGCTTCCGTTTTTTACCACAAGGCATATTTGACAGATTTTATTTAATGAAAAAATATTATTTCAGACAGTCGTTTTTTAAAACGAGCGCAAAAGTAAAAAAGTTTAACCAAAAAAACGTGTTTGCCTCCAAATTTTGTTTGCCGAAATGGAAATCAATCTTGTGAAGCGTCTTTTTAGTTGGAAAATCTAAATTGTTTTGAGCATTGCTTTTACGCTCTGGATGCCCAACGAAATCGTTAAATAAACCATTTCAGCGTGCTTTTGACGAAAAATACTGAGGGGTCCTTTTTCTTTTGTTTATTTCAAGAACCGTTTTACCTTCGCCGTGTTATACACTTTTCAGTCAAGAAATATTAAAACAAATTATGGAAAAGAGATTCGATAATTCCCTCCAATACATCATGGATAATTGGCAACAAATTGTCAAAAAATACCAAGTACCGAACGCAAAAATGGCAACTTTACAAGTCATTACCTCTTTTTTACCCTTCATTGGGTTGTGGATTTTGATGTATTACAGCCTTTCGGTTTCTTACTGGATTACGCTCGGATTGGCACTCGTCAACGCCTTTTTTTTGGTGCGTATTTTCATTATTCAACACGATTGTGGGCATCAATCGTTCCTGCAATCGCGCAAACTGAACGACACAATTGGTTTTATTTGCAGCGCTTTGAGCCTAATTCCGTACAAATATTGGGCAAAATCGCACAATTTCCACCACGCCCACAACGGTCGTTTGGAAGCCGAAATCCGCGATATTGGCGATATGCCGATGCTCACGGTTGAGGAATACCGCAGCTTATCGACGCTGCATAAAATTGGTTACCGCTTGTTTCGGATGCCGATTATTTTGTTGAGTCTCGGCTCGTTCTACTACGTTTTTGTTCACAACCGCTTTTCGTTTATCAAAGAGCGTGGTTTTGAAATCGCGAAGAAGTCGTTGATTTGGAGCAACTTATTTATGGTGATTGTTTATACTGTGTGCTTTTTCCTATTCGGCGCGTGGACTTTCTTGAAAATTCAATTGCCGATTGTCATGTTTTTCAGCGTCATGGCATTCTTCGCTTTTTACATTCAGCATCAGCACGAACACGCGCACAAGCAATGGAAAACGGAGTGGAATTACGTCCTCGCAGCGCTGAAAGGCAGCACTTACTGGCGTTTGCCGCGCGTTTTTCAATGGTTGACGGGCAATATTGGCTTGCATCATATCCATCATTTGAGTTCGTTGATTCCAAATTATAATTTGCAAAAATGTAAAGACGAAAATCCGATTTTGCAAGAACACATCACGACGGTCACGTTTACGGAAAGCCTGCAATCTTTTTTACATAAATTATGGGACGAACAACAGCAGCGGATGATTACTTTCGGCGAATACCGCCGTTTGTATGGCAGCACTTGGGCGAAAGCGTAAGTCAAATTTCAGATTCCAAATTTCAGATTTCAAATTTCAGATTTGCAACAATTTGATTATCAGTTATTTGCAAAATCGCATTTTGGATTTTCTTCATTTTTAAAGCGTATTTTTAGCAAAAAATGCCGTTTCCCGATGTTCGGGATGCCATAAAGGACGTCATATACTGAGGGGTCCTTCAGAAATTATTTTCATAAAAAAAAGCCGTTTCGACAAAATCGAAACGGCTTTTCTATTGTAAACAGCGCGTACAGCGCACATTAAACAATATAAAAAATAGTTATGCTTCCTCGTCTTCCTCCTTTCTTCTGCCGCGAATGAACCGCCAAATAGCGGAGCCACCGCCCACAACCGCCAAGGCAATAACTTTTCCAAACTTGGCAATCACGGCCAAAATGCCGACTTTCGCCATGACTTTGCCAGCGACCAAACCGCCGATTGTCCAAGCGGCAACTTTGTCGATGGAGGGTTGAAATTCTTTATACGTATTGCCCTCCGTAAATTCGACACTGCCTAGAACGCCGTCAATGCTTTTATTGATGTCGGGCAAATTGCCCATATTGCCAACGGCATTGAGGACCAAAACGCCTTTTCTGCCCAAAACACGGACGTTATAGTTGATGGTATGGTCAGTTTCGCCGCCAAATGCCAACTCCTTTGCCCAATGCAGCACTTTTCGATTTTTGTCGTAATACGGTTTTTGCGCCCAACCGACGATGTGAATCGCGGGAAAACCCGCTTTCTCTCGCTCTTTATTTTCTTCGGCTTCTTCTTTTTGGATGTCTTTCAACATATCATCGTAGTTGATTTTATCGGCATCTTCATCCGACACATAACCCATATCATCAAAAGTAATAATAAAAGCCCACGAATTTTCGGATAAGATTTTCTGATTATCGGGCGTCAATAAACCCGCAATTGAGCTGCCGCGTGGATTGCCCCACAATTCATACACCACTTTTTCGGCGTCTTCTTTGCCGAGAAAATGAAAACCCTTAGGCACGTTGATTTTGGCAATATTGCCTTCAAGCGCCACCGTTCCCGTTTGGTATTTAAAGGCGTTTTCGATGTTGTCATACGCCATTGCGAGAGAGTCTTCATGCGTCACTTCTTTCGGTTTGTCCTTGGCAGACAACAAGATAGGCATGAATAAAATAAAGCATACTAAAAGTAAGTTCTTCATTTTTTGAGTTGTTTAAGATGAGTAATTTATTTAAAATATTAAAAAAACGAAACGGCTTTGTAAAAGACTTGTTTCATTAAAACGACACAAAATAGGGATGGGTGTGTTGGGGATTAAAATAAAACGCTTATTTTTACCGAAAATAAAGTCAATGTCGCCCGACAAATAAATTAAAAACGCAATAACTTGAATGTCAAAACGTGCCGCTCTTTACAATCGAATAAGCTAACTAAATAATTTTTTCTGATTTTACTATGACATCTATACGCTTCGCATTATTCTTTTATCTAATGCCATTTATGGCGCTTTCTCAACCTTTAATCGAACTCTCTAACAGCGATGCAATGCTTTTAGCGGGGAAAATGTGCGCCATAAAAGCGGTCGGCAACACGCCTCAGACCATTGAAACCATCATGCAGTCCAAAGATTTTGAACTTCACGACAGTGAACAATTGTTGTTGGGCGTTGACGAAATGAAAGATGTATGGATTAAATTTACCATCCTAAATACGCAAGCAGAATACGCTATTTTAGAATTGACTTATCCCTTGGTGGATACGGCGATGATGTATATTGTTGAAAATGAACGTGTTATTGAGCAAATGCAATCGGGTGAAAATTATCCGTTCAAGTTTCGTTTTCTTGAAAATAAAAATATTGTCTTCAAAATCAAATCGTCACCACAGCCTTTAACCTATTACATTAATGTCAAATCGCGCTGGTTTTGCAACATCAAACCGCGTATTTCCACGATTAAAAACTTCGTGCGCGCGACGCATTACGACGACTTGATTCAAGGCGCTTTTATGGGCATTGTGCTGGTTTTTACGTTCTATAATTTGTTTCTTTTCATTCAATTGCGCAGTTATATTTACATTTTTTACAGCATTTATTTATTTGCCATCAGTTTTTTTGTTGTTCGGCACAATGGTTTTGTCACCGAATTTTTGTTAAGATATGCCCCTCAGTATAATGACATCGGTTTTATGATGACGGGTGTTGCAACGATATTTGGGACACTTTTTACCATGAGTTTTCTTGAAACAAAAAAGTATTTACCCCGATTTCACTACTTTTTTCGAGGTTATTTAGTCGTTGCGATTGTTTACACGATTGCTTTATTGGCTAAAGAAATGTATTGGACAGGCGTAGCTTCGCAAACGGTTATTCCGCTTGGGACGGTGTGTGTGTTCATTGCGTCGCTCGTTTCTTGGTACAAAGGCAACACGTCTTCTAAATATTATTTTATTGGTTGGTTTGTTCTGTTTATTTGTCAATTGCTGTTTATTTTGGAGAACCGCGGGCAAATTCCGTCCAATATTTTCACAACTTACGCGGCACATTTTGGTATTGCTTTCGAGGGTTTTATTTTATCTTACGCCATTGCGGCGCGTTTTCGGATGTTCAGGCAAGAGCAGAAAAATACGGAGGTTGCGATGCTTGAAGTGTTGAAAATCAACGAACAACTCATGCAAGAAAAAAACCGTTTGTTGGAACAGAAGGTTGAGGAGCGCTCATCTGCTCTGAATAATGCCTTGATAAAAGTGGAAAGTAGCGAGGAGAAATTGCAAGAATACGCCAGTCGTTTGGAGAAAAGTAACCGTGAATTAACGGAGTTTGCCCACATCGCCTCGCACGATTTAAAGGCACCGATTCGCGGCATTATTTCTTTTTCGCAGCTGTTTGAACGCCGCAATAAAGCCAAATTTGACGATGTTGATAGAGAATATTTTGGTTATATCAAAAACAACGCGTTCCATTCTGCGCAACTGATTGACGATGTTCTAAATTATTCTAAAATTGATAAAAATTTGGATGAACCCGTTCGCATCGATATAGTTAAAAGCATTGAGGTGATTAAGATGAACATAAATGCGCTCATTGAAGAGAAAAATGGAACAATCATCACGGCCGATTTACCGATTATTATGGGGCATAAATCGCTCATTGTTCAACTGTTTCAAAATCTAATTGGCAACGGTCTGAAGTACAATAAATCGGAAAAAGCTGTTGTCACCGTGAGTTCCGAGCTGTTTAATCGTGACGAAACGGTATTTTGTGTCACAGACAACGGCATCGGCATCGACCCCGAACATCACGAAAAAGTTTTTGCCATGTTTAGGCGCCTTCATTCGCAGTCCGAATACGAAGGCTCGGGCATCGGTTTGGCTTTTTGCGCACGCATCGTTGCGACTTATGGCGGCGAAATTTGGTTAGAATCGGACGAAGGAAAGGGAACGAAAGTCTTTTTTACCTTGCCCAAAGCGATGACTTACACGGAAAATTGAGCTTTAAAAAGCGAAAAATGGCTTATTTTGCTTTTTATACTGAGGGGTCTTCTTGAAACAAATCTCTGTCCTCATTTCCTTTTCAGTAGTATTAACTCATCTTATTGCGTTATCTTTGCGCCGCTTAACTGGCAACACGGGCTTTTTGCCCGTGAAATGTACGGACTAAACCGTACTGTATCTTAAATTTAATTCATGGAAAATTTCGTTGATTACGTCAAACTCATGTGCCGTTCTGGAAAAGGTGGCGCTGGTTCTGCTCATTTTTACCGCGCTAAATACATTGCAAAAGGCGGTCCCGACGGCGGTAACGGTGGGCGTGGCGGTCATATTATATTGAGGGGTAATGCGCAAATGTGGACGATGCTCCACTTGAAATACCGCAAACATATTTACGCAGACAGCGGCGGCTACGGTCTCGGCGGCAACTGCACGGGTGCCGACGGTGCGGATATAATTCTGCAAGTTCCGCTCGGAACGGTCGCAAAAGACCACGAAACGGGTCAAATTATGTTTGAAATCACGCAAGATGGCGAGCAAAAAATCCTTTTGCCCGGTGGTCGAGGTGGCATGGGCAACGCTTTTTTCAAAACTTCGACGAACCAAACGCCGCGTTTTGCGCAGCCAGGCGAGCCTGAAATCGAAAAATGGATTGTCTTGGAAATGAAAGTTTTGGCGGATGTAGGTCTCGTAGGTTTCCCAAATGCTGGAAAATCCACGCTTCTGGCGTCAATTTCGGCGGCAAAGCCCGAAATTGCCGATTATCCGTTTACGACCGTTGTGCCAAATTTGGGCATCGTCGCGTATCGTGATTATCGCTCATTTGTGATGGCCGATATTCCGGGAATTATCGAAGACGCGCATCTTGGCAAAGGTTTAGGCTTGCGTTTTCTAAGGCATATTGAGCGCAACTCGGTGCTTCTGTTCATGATTCCGTGCGATACGGAGCGGGGCATTAAGGCTGAATTTGACATTTTGTTGCGTGAATTGGAACTTTATAACGAGGAATTGATGCACAAACCCCGCGTTTTAGCGATTACAAAATGCGATTTGATTGACGAAGAAATGCAAGAAATGATGCAACCCGATTTGCCCGAAGGCATTGAAGTTGTCTTTATTTCGGCAGTTGCCGAGACGGGTTTGATGCCACTGAAAGACCTTCTGTGGAATACTATTAATGCGGAATAAAACGGGAAGTTGAAAATAAGACCCCTCAGTATAAAGCCTAAAAAAGCCTTGAAAACGCGCGTTTTCAAGGCTTTTTTAGGCTT
>JAYUKJ010000930.1:0-2147 GCA_043764555.1 Saprospiraceae bacterium | reverse complement strand
CGCCCTTTTTCGCTCGATTTGAGTGAAAAAGGGCGTTTTTACTGAGGGGGGTGTTTTACAGGACGTTGCCCGCACCTTATGTTTGATAGTCATTGTTCTCTCGTATTCTTCAATAATCTAAGGAGCAATTCTTTTTGCATAAAATTGGTCTGTTGGCTTACTGAACTGTCTTCGACATACCTCTTTAAAGCCAATTCGTTGTCTTCGATAGCCGCTTGTATGTCTGCATATAACAAGGCATTTTGAGCCACAGACTGCCGCTGTTCGGGATTGAGTACGCCCAAACAGTAATCTTCGATGATGCCGCTGTTTATATCCTTAGCTTTCGCTAATTTTTAAAAAGATAAAAAACTTATTTTTGTTTGCCGTTTTTTATTAATATTTGGTACGGGTCTATTGGTAATTTTATTAATTCCATAATTCTTTTAGTTACTTGATTTTGATTAGTGATTACTTTTTCCTTTATTTTATGCCCTTTCCTGACATATATGAGCATAATTGGACTCATGGCACTTATTATTTTACTAATTGTTGGATTTGCTGTTTTTAATGTTGGTTGTCCTTGATAAAGTCCTGCCATTTTTTGTTTTTCTGGTTGTTCTTCTTCTTTTAGTGATTGAGCTATCCGATATTCAAGGACGCTTACAATTTGCAATAAAAGGGTTAATAAATTGACTAATCCGACAATTCTATCCTCTTTTTGCAGGTAAAGTGGTAATAAAGCGCAGACTTCTTGTTTCAGATTTCTGATACGTCGTTCAATTTTGTATTCTCCTCTATAAGCTTCGACTGCTTTTTGTAAGGGTAATTGAGCTTGACTTTGATTGGTCAGATACACCCGATAGCCTAAATAGTCTATGTGTTGTTCAATAAGTTCTTGGTGTTGCTCAAAATGGAGCGTAAATTCTTTTATTTCTACGATTCTTTTGGGCGTTTCTTTGTAAGCATTTATCGTTTTTGTGGTCGTTGTGGTCTCTACTTTGAGCGTGAAAAAACTTGTGACGTGGGCTTTATCAAGGATTTTCTTTGCTTTTTCGAGCAATTCTTCGGCTGATTTAGGCACAGGTTTGCCTGTTTTACGCGTCGTCAAGTCATTTAATTGCGTATTTGCTTGATTTAATTGTTTATTAAATGTGGCTATTTGAGCCGTCGCATAAGCCTCCGAACGGACAACTAAACGGCGTTCAGTCCACGTTAAATCTTTATAAGTGATGTCAATACTGACCTCAAAACCAGTCCCGATAAGCACTTTTTCGCTTATCCCTTTAATTTCTTTGTCCAAATAAATAGAGGTCCATTCTCCTTCATTTTTTTGGTGCGTGGATACATAATCACGCAGCGTTTGTGTTTTAAGTTGTACCAAAGAAGCAGGCGTTAGATAAAAATCATTGAAACGGGCAATTTCATACCGATTATCGAGACTTCCTAATTTGCTGTCACCTTGCCATAAAATGCCCGTTGTGCCGATAACAGAACGCGTTTGGGCAATAAGAGGAACGTATAAACCATCATCGGCACGGTTGCCACCAACCGTATTTATCAATAAAGGAATATTCGATTCAGCCGCATTACTCAACATCATTTTAATTTGTGGCAAACCAGACCGATGCTGTTTAGAATGCCCTAATTGAAGCAAACCATCGGTAATCACCTCCCGATATTGTTGAGCAATAGTCGCATCTAATTCAACGTGCTTTACATCTAAACCATACAATTTCAATAAGTTACGACTGAAACAAGTCATAAATAAATACCAAATTTCGGCATCTCCGAAAGCAGATAATAAGCTGCCTAAACGGTCGTCCGTAAAGTCTTTAGGGTCTAAGGCAGAATAGCCATAAGACAAAACAAGCGTATTGAGGCTATGCCGATGAAGCAAAAACCAGCTCTCAACCTCACATAAACGATGGTCGCTAAGCGTTAATATATAACATAACCAAACACTAACAATAACACCTTTATCTCCACCATTCCAGTTGCCATGAACGGGGTAATAAGCATTAATTTGAGGCGATAAGCCAATGTGTTCTAAGACACCGAAAAATAAGGGTAATGACCCGATATTTTCTGAAACATAAGTCTTTTGCATCCGTTTTTACGCAAAGATGCAATTCTTTTATCTTTTTTAAAATTAGCGAAAGCTAAGT
>JAYUKJ010000929.1:0-2153 GCA_043764555.1 Saprospiraceae bacterium | reverse complement strand
TTTGAAGTTTGAAGTTTGAAGTTTGAAGTTTGAAGTTTGAAGTTTGAAGTTTGAAGTTTGAAGTTTGAAGTTTGAAGTTTGAAGTTTGAAGTTGAGCTGAATTTGGCATTTATGCATTGATTTCTAAAGTTTTCACGTCAAAAAAAGCATTTATACTGAGGGGGACTATTTTTCAAATTTCAAATTTCAAATTTCAAACTTCAAACTTCAAACTTCAAACTTCAAACTTCAAAAAACCCCCTCAGTATAAATCATAAAAAATCGATAACTGATGTTAAAAGATAAAATCTGCGACCGCGCAAAAAGCTATTTTCCCGACGTTGTTGAAATGCGTCGCTATCTTCATGCACATCCCGAATTGAGCTACGAAGAAGTCGAAACGGGCAAATATATCGCCCGAAAACTCGCTGAATTGGGCATTCCGCACGTTCATGGCGTTGCCGAAAATGGTGTCGTCGGCTTGATTGAAGGGCGCAATCCCTCGAAAAAAGTGGTCGCTTTACGTGCTGATATGGACGCTTTGCCGATTACTGAAGCCAACGATGTGCCGTACAAATCAACCGTTGACGGCAAAATGCACGCTTGCGGACACGATGCCCACACGTCGAGTTTGTTGGGTGTTGCACGGATTTTGAATGAATTAAAAAATGAATTTGAAGGAACGATAAAGCTGATTTTTCAACCCGCCGAAGAAAAAACGCCGGGCGGTGCGAGCATCATGATTGCCGAAGGCGTTTTGGAGCATCCGAACCCGATTAGCATCATCGGTCAACACGTGCATCCGCCGCTCGAAGCGGGCAAAGTGGGACTGAAAGGTGGCATTTACATGGCGTCGAGCGACGAATTGTATTTGACCATCCGAGGAACGGGCGGACACGGCGCAATGCCACAAGAGTGCATTGACCCGATTTTGATTGCCGCGCACATCATTACGGCGTTGCAACAAGTCGTTAGCCGCAACGCAAATCCTGCATTACCCACGGTTTTGACACTCGGAAAAATTAATTCTGTTGGCGGTGCCACGAATGTTATTCCCGATGCCGTAAAAATCGAAGGTACTTTCCGCACTTTGGACGAAAAATGGCGCGCCGAAGCCCAAAGACGAATGCGTAAAATCGCCGAAGGCATTGCCGAAAGCATGGGCGGCAGTTGCGAATTCAAGGTCGAAAAAGGCTATCCCGTTTTGTTCAACGACGAAGCATTGACGAAAAAAGTGAAAGGTTTTATGGTCGAATATTGCGGTGCCGACAACGTCGTTGACTTGCCGATGCGGATGACGTCCGAAGATTTTGCCTATTATTCTCAAAAAATACCCGCCTGTTTCTACCGACTCGGCACGGGCAATAAAGCCAAAGGCATCACAAGTGGTTTGCACACCGACACGTTTGATATAGAGGAAAGCAGTTTGGAATTGTCGATTGGTTTGATGGCGTGGTTGGCAATTCGAGAATTGGATAATTAATGCGAATTAAGAATTGAAACGAGACAAATCCGTTAGGATTTGCACATTTATAGAAAAAAACGACAAAACGTCTCTCGAATCCGTAGGATTCGCACATTCTACTGCTAATAAATGTGTGAATCCTACGGATTCAAGAAACGTTTTGTCGTTTTTTTCTATAAATGTGCAAATCCTAACGGATTTGAGGCGTTTCAACTCTTAATTCGCATGGGTTAAGATTTCGTTGCGCGCAACTTAAAACCTACTAATGCTGCACTTCAAATTTCTTCGTTTTTATCTCCTTGCCGTATTGCATCGAAAGAATGTACGTGCCATTTGCCCATTCGGACGTTTGAATGTCGAGACTGCCGACGGTGATACCCCTCAGTATTTTGTTCATCACCACTTGCCCCGCCGCCGTTTCGATGAGCAATGTGACATCTGTGGGTTTAGAGAACTGATAAGTTAATGTCGTTTGGTCGTGCGTAGGGTTTGGCGCGAGTGTGAAGGCACGTTTGCTCAAACCGACATTGTTTGCGGGTGTTCTGTTCAGAGTTTCACTATTTTCGTCCATTTCCGCGTTTTGTTGTACTTTATCCTTTGTTTCGTTGACGGCTAAAGCACGGGCGGCACTACTATCCGCGGACGCCACTAACTGTTGCGGACGGACGGGTGGCAATGTCGGTTTTCGGATGCCAACTACCGTCGGCAG
>JAYUKJ010000928.1:0-26668 GCA_043764555.1 Saprospiraceae bacterium | reverse complement strand
CATTTTTAGGCATCAAATCACTGAAAACCACATTTTGTCGTGCCAACAAAATCGACCATTCTGCTTCGGTTTCGGCATATCTTTTCGCTTCGGGCAGGCTGTGAATGCGCAACCAACGGTCTTTCAAATAATGCTTGAAAAGATGGTTTATCGGCGGTATTTCGGGATAGTTTTTTGCCCAAAAATGGGTGAATTGTTCTTTAGTCATGCTCGATTTTGTTGAAGAGGACCTCTCAGTATAAACGTCATTTTTGACCATTTTTGACCATTTTTAAGCCTTCCATTGCTTCCAAATGCTGTCATTTTCACACAGCCAATTGAGAAAATCAGCATCCGTTGTCGTCTTCCTTGCGATGATTTCAGCGCCCGTTTTTTATAAAAATAATGGCTTTGAATACCCAATGTTTTATTGGTATCGGAGTTAATATCCTGCGTTTCAAAGCCATTTGCTTTGAAAAAAGGAACGATGTGCGTGTCCATCAGACTGTCAAAAACAACTTGCATATTTCTTTGTTTTGATGATAAAAATTTGAAAGAATTTACGCAACGCGACATTAATGTCGCGCTACTTTCGCTAAAAAAGCCATTTATACTGAGGGGTCCTTTCTAATCCTCCCAATGAAAAAAACAATCAAAAACCGTGTAAGGTTTTTCGCCTAAATTGGTCGTAATATCCACATCAAACCACAAGCCTTTTTCCACTTCTTTTTCCGTCAAAAGGCGATAGCGATATTCATCAAAAAGAGCCGTAATTTGCTCAATTTCTTTGTCCCAAAGTGATTTATTGTACTTACTGATGCTTTCGGGCGTGACGAAATTAGAACTACCACCAGTAAATTCGCCATTCGTATAATAATCCCACCAATCGCCTTTTCCGAAATACCAATAAGGCGCAAGTAGGGAAATATAGACCAAAAGACTGTCTTTTTTCTCCGTCGTGCGGTTGCCAATTTTTTCAATTATGGTGTCGGATTTGTCTTTTTTAGAAATTTTGACGTTGATATACGACGCAAAACCACTTCCATACGCCGAGTAATCCGCTTCAACAACGATGCGTTTATTGTCGCTCAGTCGCCCCAACATTCCTTTGACATAGCGTTGTATTTTACCAATATCGTTTTTGTTGAAGGGCGTAAAATCGCCTTGCACTTTGTCGGCGGCGAGGTTTCGGAGGTATTCTTCGGTGAATTCGTTCATTTTTTGATTTTTTTATTGCTTTTTAAACATTTTGCCCATATCAATCCCACAGAAAATAATAAACTTGAATCAAATTTTCTTTTACGCTTATGAAAATTTTATAATACTCAAAAACAGGCGCATAATCATGTAAACTTAGCCTTGTCAGACCAAGATTGGCTTCAAATCTTATTTTGTCATCTTCATATTTTTTAAGATACCCAATCGTAAAAAGTGATGCATTTTTGGGGGTATTCGCCCTAATTATTGAAAAAGAGGTTTCGATTTGTTTATCAATTTGAGTTTTATCAAATTCTATGGCTTCTTGATTTGAATTGGGCATAAAATCAAGATAATACTTAACTTCGGAGAAAAATATATTACAATTTTTATAAATACTTTCACTTTCGATGATTCTGAAATGCGCGGTGTCCAATTTTGAATTGTCAAAGGGTCCACAACAATGCTCTCGGTGATTGTTGGAATAAGTAAAATAAGGTGATTTTAGGAAAGCCAAAAATGCTTTTTCTTCCGCCATTTCAGACGATATTTCATATTCCTGATAAGCGAAATAATGAAAAGCATTGCTGCAATTTAGTTGCTTTATTTTTTTAATATTCATTCAATAAAATTGTAATTTAAATCGTAAAAAAGCGGCTCTTCTAAGCCTATAATTGCCCCAATACTGAGGGGTCCCTAATTTCGTCATCCTTCGCCAAAAGCAACACTTTCGACACAATTTCCGCCGTTTTCGGGTCTTCATCCACGAAAGGAAGGAATATTCTGCCGCGTTCTTGCGTCGAGACGGGCGAAATCATCAGCATTTTTGACGGAATTTTATGAGCAATCCCACTGCCCAAATGCACGGTATAATCGCCTTTTTGACCTTTGATAAATACGTGATTTTTTTCGATTTCTACATTGGTTAAACCAAATAAAACGGCGGTTTCTTCGACAATAACGGCGCGTAATTCGATGCTTGAAAGGCTCGCTTCAATGTCCACACCACCGACATGAGCAACACTCACCACTAAATCCAAATCGCGCATAATTTCCGAAAAAATCGCTTTCAACACCTCTTTCAATGGCACCGATTCACGGGTGCTTTTTTTATGAAAACGAATGCCGTTTATACCCGTCGGCATCGGCGTATTGTAGGGGCTGTACCAATCGGCGTACGCTTCAATTGTGGCGACCAAACGCTCTTTGTGATACACTTTTTGAACGCCTTCGTAGTAATTTGCCGACCAACCACGGCTTTTGAAAATGCCCGCCGCTTGGGTCGGTTGAATTTGGTAGCCTTCGTAGCGTTTTGATACGCCAACTGCCGCCAATTCATCGGCATTTGGGACGTATAATTCTCTGAAAATCTGTTTAAATGGCTGCACCAATTGCTGTTGAAACGCTTGTTTTTGATACAAATGCCACTGTCCAGAATCGTTTAAATCGCAACAATGCGCGACTTTAATTTGTGATTTGTCGGTCAATTTTTCTGAATGTCCATGTGCATCGCGCAATGATTTTTCAAAATAAAAACCCGTTTTTTCATTGTCTGAAATCAACACCAAACTGTTCAACAACGGCTTAATGACGGGATGCAATTGCAGGTTTTCAATTTCATTTAAAGTGAAAATATCGCCCCGAATCATCGCTTCTTCCAACGATTTTTTGATGCGTTGGTACTGCGAATTTAGGCTATTTTTAATCAAAATGAGCGCTGATACTGAGGGGTCCTTCTTCAAAGCAATTGGCACGTCTTTGAGCGTTTTTTTCGCTTTTATCGCCAAAATTTCCGCTTTCCCAAGCGCATTTACGTGCAATTCAACCGTCGTTTCGTCAATTTTCAGCGTTTTTGCTTGCTTCAAAAGCGCCTGAACATCAAGTGTTTCCATTGCCCAAGTCAAGCGAATCGGGTCGGCGTAACCCGCATTTCGAGCGAGATTTTCCATCGCCAAATCGCAAACGCGCTTTTCACTTTCTTGGCGTTGCTGCCCAACGTTTTTGCCCGATTTTTTGAACTCTTGAATGAATTTATAACGATCTAAAATATCTTTTTGCGCGTCTTTTTTATCCAACGAAATTAAGCCCAAAGCCACAATATGGTCTTTGTTTCGCTTATCAGAAATGCGTTTCTTGCAGTTTTCCAAAGTCAATTTTCCGAGAATCGCATCGGCATAAACCCGCGCTCGAATGTAGCCTTGGTTGTCGGAAATATAATGCGCAGCCTCGTAAACAACCGCAAAACGCGCTTCGCCCAAATCCGCAAAAGCCTGTTTGAACCACGCAATATCCACGGCGCCATCTTGAAAATCTTGGGCAGAAACGGTCGTGTATTTCGCTAATTCGCTCTCTTTTTGCAGGTCAAAATTGTTGTGCGCGTGGGCGTGCAAACACCAAGCTGCCGACTCTAAACCATTCCAATTCAAGTAGTTAGCGGTCCACGGCAACCATTGTGGCGCGTACAAAGCATATTGAATCAGCCGTTTTTCGCTCAATTTCAAATCGTCCAAAATGGCTTTGAAATCATCGTAAGTTTCACCTTTTTTTGGCGTGCAACTTTTGAGCATTCGACTGAATTGCATCGTTTTGTCTTCGCCCAAATACGACGTGTAGGAATAGCCGCGTTGCAGGGCATCTTTGCCCAACCCTTTCAAAATTTTTGAGAAATAACCCAAGCCTTTTACGTCCGAAAGGTTCACCACAAATTTTGATACAGCCGTTGGCGTTTCGCCGCGTTTGAGTTCAATATCCAAAAAATGAGGTTTGGCTTTTTCTAAAAATTTTGGGTAAATTGGGTACCTTTTTATGGTGTTTTGAGCGTCAATGCGTGGATTATTGGTCAAATTGTTCCAAATTTCAGTCGCCAAGATGAGGTGACAAAATTCATCATAATCCACCAAACCCATCGTGTACGCCCGTCCCAGAGTGCCTTCTTTGCAGCAATTAAACCCAATCCGATTAGGCGGCAAAACGCGATAAAACCAATAAATCAGCGCCCAAACCTGCTTAAATTGTTCATCGGACAATTTTTCAACCCGCGTTTCTTGCCAATCTTCGGCTGCCATTTGGTATTGTTCAAAATTGGCAAAATAACCCTTAAACGCATCGCTCCAACAAGCAGACGGCTCTTGCATATAGGAATAAACACGCATTTGTTCGTACAGGTTTTCCGTCGGAACAGAGGCAAAATAATGCGTCGTCAAATCAAGTTCGATAGCCAAAGCTTGGTCTTTTATGCTCGGTTCATCGTATAAATAACCGATTAAATTTTGGCAATGATTTGGATATTTTAAGCCCAAACGATTGGTTTGAAAAATGGGCGTTGTGTAAGTTTGGGTATATTTTTTAACCAATTCACCCAACCAATCGGGAATAATATTGTCCGAATTGAAAGGATAATTTGTCGAATAACCACACAAAATATAAATATCCAAAGGCGTCAACTTTGAACTTTTATACCACGCTTCCCACACTTCGGGCAATGGCAAATTTGCCAAACTTTCAGCATAAGATGTATTGTAACTAAATTGCTTTTTTCGTTGGAAAAAAGCATTAGAAATCAAGGCTTTTTCTTTGTTGTTTTCGTAATTTAATATCTCATATTCATGGCTTTCGTTCGCCGCAAAAAGCGCGTCTAATTGCTTAATTTGTAGCTCTAAATCAGCCAAAGAAACGGACAATCCGAACATCGGTTTGCCGTACATTTCCGCCATAAAAAAGCCCGAAGTTGGTTTTTCTAAAACGGGAATTGGCGCCCGATTTTGCGGATTATACAAGCCAAAACCGTTTTTTTCGTCGTAAATCACGTTGCTTTCGTGCAAAATGTCTTGCAAAATCAATTCCGATTTTCCGCCCGCATTTTTACTTTCTTTGTGCGTAGATGCACTGTCGGCAATGAAATCGGTTAAGCGATTTTGTTGCTTCAATTGTTGCAATAAATCCAACGCCGCAAGCCTTTGTTCTTCCTTTTTTGATGCCAATAAAGTCGTGATTGAAGGCTTCAAATCGGCATCATTGAGGGTCAATAAAACGGCTAAAATGGACTTCCGAATATCGTCGCTTTTGCGGCTTAAAAGACCCAATAAAATCGGTAATTCTACCGCAATTGGCGTCAATAAATTGTACATCGTAAAACCCGCCCGATAAACCGTTGCCGACTTATCTTGAATGGCTTGAAGGACCCAATTTCGGTCAAATTCATTCGGCGAAAATTCAGGAATAGGCTTGTTATATTGCTGCGCCCAAAAATAGTCTCTGAAATGGTCGGAAAAAATGCCCGACCTCAAATCAGCGTCGAAACGGCTTTGATAGGGCAATAATTCTGCACTCCGTCGCGTCGTTCGTGCCACTCGGTATGCCCAATGAATGAACAACCATTTTGGGTTAAAATCATACGCTTCCCACGAAAACTGTGGACTCGATTTTTTTAAACCATTATCGGGAATTTCAGCTACTAATTTTTCAAAAAATGCCCACGTACCGTCCGTTTTTTCATATTTTTCGTTGCCTGAATTGTTTTCAAGATTTTTGAAAATATGCCAACGTACTGCCAAATCCGTTTCCGTTTCTGCGTATTTTTTAATAAAATCAAAACCGCGTGGACGAATATAAATCGTTGAGTACGAAACGATTGCGCGTTTTTGAGCGTCGTCACTTTGCATCAATTTATCACATTGAAGCCAAAAGTTTTTAGCATCATATTGGCGCAATGCCCACAATTGCATATAAATTTCTGTATAATTTTCACTCAAAAGGGACCCCTCAGTATAAACGGCTTTTTCGCTTAAAAAACGAATTGCTAAAGCCAATAAACGCTCAATATTTGTTTCATTTGTCACCAATCCTTCGGCTAAAGGCAGAATAATGTAGTTTTTCATTGCTGCCAAAACGGACGCAAAACGGCACAATTGATTGTCCAAAATGGCTTGGAGGAGCAGCAATTTTGCGCCAAGCGAAGCCGCAATAATTGAGTTGACAATGGACTGTCGCAAGCCTTCTTGTCGTTGCGCCGCAATCAATAATTTCTTAATGTCTTCCCACAATTCAGGGTTGTTGCATTTCAACGCCAACTGAATGTGGGCGGCACTGATATTTCCCGTTTCGGCGTTGTTTTGAATCAAGTTTTTAAGCGCATCAAGCAGTTTTTTATCCTCATTATTGAGCGCATTCACGGCTAAAACGTCGTACTCAAACGCGCTTTTGGGGTTGAAATAACCATGGAAAGGTAGGAACGCATACATATCTAAATCCGAAAAAATCGACTCACTTGCCAGTGCGTACAGCATATTCGACTTTCGGGTAGCATTCATCGAATTCCACGCATTTTTGACACTAATTTTCCAGTTTTCGGGTAAAAAATCATCCCAAAGCGTGTCATAATTCCCCGTTTCCCACAGCGTTTTTCCTTCGGGAACGGCATGAATTAGGGCTTCCACACCCGCATTTCGGGCGTTGTCGTTTGCATAAAATTCGTTGGGATTCACCGTCGGCATATCGGGGTGCGTAGCCGTTAGCCACAGCGCCATATTTTTAGCTTCGCCCACCAGCGCATGGGCTTTTTGGATGAGGACTGCGGTGCTATTTTCAAGCGTTTTTCCCGTGTTGTTTTTGATGTAGTCGAATACGAAATTGTCGTTGAGCATAATTATATTTTGTTGTAATTTAGGTTTGAAATATTCAAAATACTGAGGGGGCATTAATTAAAAAGAGGCTTGACAATTTAATTATCAAACCTCTTTTAGATTCACAAGAACTTTCTAAGAAAATAGGCTGTAACAAAACAATATTGCTCTAATCTTCCATTTTCATCTTTTTCATAAAGCGTCTCCAAAATATCTTCAATATTAGGACTGTTCCTAAATTTTCTTGCTGTAATCGCAGCATCTGCCCTTGCTTTTTGAAGTGTATTTTCGTTATTCAAATTAAATACGTGAATTGTATTTTCCGCTCGTTGCGTATTTTGGAAATTTTTTACTGCAATTATTTCACAACGAATACCCGTATCATCTATTTTATACTCAAAGAAAGTTTCACAATCAATATCATTTGCGGGATTGATGAGGTATTGTTCAACCTTTTCTCCTCCTTGATGCTTAGTAAATTCTCTTAATCTACGCTCTTTACCATCATCACAATGTGGTGCTATACCTCTGTTGAATTGAACTACTGTTTTACCCAATAAAACTAAATCATCATCATCACCAATTCCTACTCTATCGTTAAATTTTTCAATACCAATAGCTAATTCATCTGCGATATTTGTAAAAGTTTTAGGATTAGATTTTATATCCGAAAGTTGTATGCGATGTGGTTGACTATCTTTGCAGCATCCTAACAAATTGGTATATTCTAAGGTTAAATTAGGGTGATTCGCTTTATCCTCAAAATGCTCAATAGAGAAGGTATCATTAGGAGGCTCTTTTCCTATTCCTTTTCCACAATAAGCACATAGATAGCCTTGTTCTCTCAACAAATTATCATGTAAGGCAAGCCTTCTTTGTTCCTTTCTTTTAAAACTATTCCAAATATGTACGCCTGTTCTGTTGTCATGATTCCTGTTTGCATAGTTTTGGAATAGTGTTGGTGGTGTTCTTTTTTCTATGTATTTCATAAGCCAGCTTTTCGTTTTTGGGTTCTCAAAAATAATTTCAAACTGTTGATTTCTGGGTCATTGTCGTCAATACCCATTGATTCAAGTTTTTGTAAAATTTCATCAGCTTTTGAAAACTCATTATCTTGAATGGCAGCTTCCAAATTTCTCACTAAAGTCAAAATCTCCATTGTTCTTACCGGTGTTTCAAAAAATTGACGTGTCAATCGCTCAATATCTGCCCCATAAGGCGTAAATTCTTTAAATTCTCTTATCATTCCATCTTTGCAGATATAAAGAGACATCAAATCCTGCGGTACACTTCCGACCACATAAGGGGAGTGTGTCGTAACAACAAACTGAATATTGGTAAACATATCCACCAAAACGGCTAATATTCGAGATTGCCACTGCGGATGCAAATAGGTGTCAATTTCGTCAATCAACACTATGGCAGGAACATCCATAAAATCTTCAACTTTCAAAACATCAGCAACCTCACTCAAACGAGTAATCAAATAACCCGTCCAGCCAAAAATATTGTTGTAGCCGTCGCTTATAAGTTCTAAAGGGATTGGTTCGGTATTTTTACCGATTTTCACCCAAATCGGGTCGTTAACACCATCAATAGGAACAATTTTATGGAGACTCACATTATTTCGAACGGCATCTTCATCCGACAAATTTGTGATTCTGTTGACAATTGTAAAAGCCGCATCTAAAAGTCCTTCCTCTTTGACGTTTGATTCATTATTTCCCCGTTTGGTCTTTGATATAAAGTTGACCTTTCTTAGCCACTTGGCGAATTTTTGAAGCCGATTATCTGGGTCTCGATAAAGCATAGCCTTCGTATCTTGGACGTTCGGTAATTGCTCTTTCGTTTCCTCTTCATTTTCGCCTTGCATTTGAGGAAATGCAATAAACAGGCAAGCATAAATTGTGTCATTTATGCTATTAAACTTTTCAGCGTCACGAATCTGAACTTTGTTATTTTCTGTTTTGAATAATACTTCATTTGGAGGAGACTCTATGTTGTTAATACTATAACTCAAATTGATGGAGCCAGTAGGTGCGTATTTAGCCTTACCCATAGAGTTTTCTAACTCACCGGTAATTTTTAATAGATTTTGGAGTCTATCCAATTTATCGTCATTTGAAGACATACTTTCCTCTTGTTCAAATCCCGTAAATCCCAAAACAATTGAGCGCAAAAGAGACGTTTTACCCGAACCATTCCAGCCAATTATGCAAGTCAATCGTTCATGGAATGATAATGACTGTTCTCTTTTGAAAATAGAAATATTATCAATTTTCAATTCCTTTAGTCGCACTAATTTATTCGCTTGGGTTTCGATTGCCTTTTCATCATTAATAATTTCAGATTTGCCTCGGACAATCTCGATTCGCTCTTTCCATCTTGTAAAATCAGATTCTCTAATTGGCGAAAAAAAAATGGCATTTCCAACCTTAACGGAGGAATCAATAACTTTTTTGTCACCCTTTATAAAGGCATCCAAAGACTCAATATAATCTTGAAAAGGGTATTTTTTAATCCAATCTTGTTTTGTTGGATTCTCATTACGACGTGGTCGCTTAAACATTCCTATAACTTCGGCTACATTTTTAAGAAAACTGCTCTTTCCACCGTTCTCATCGTCATCATTTGAAATGAAATTGAGCCAACTTGAACCATCTTTATCCACGGAGAAAAAAATATTTGACGTTTTGTTTCGCCAATCCGTTCCTTGCCAAAAAGAGAACGCCAAGTAGCTGTCGTTACCCGTGAACCAAAATCCTTTACTAAGCCGTTCACCTCGGTCTATTTGACGTAAGGTGAATCGCAATTCGGGATAATTCTTTATCAAATGAGCGTAAATACGCTCATGAATTTCTACGATACTGTTATCTTCCATGTAAATTTTATTTTTTGAGTTGCAAATTAAATTAAACTAATTCACTTTTTAGATTTTTTGTAAAAATACTGAGGGGGTCTTCCTTTCACACATTCAAACTACAATACACTCGTTCTTCGTCAAAATGCGTCTCATAATTTTTGTAAAAACCAATCGCCGCCTCGTTCCATTTCATCACTTGCCAATTGAGGGCGACCATATTTTGACTTTTTGCTTCCACAATCAAGGCGTCAAATAGCAATTTGCCGACGCCTTTTCCGCGCATTTCGTCTGTTACCATAAAATCTTCGAGATACAAAGTTCGTCCGCGCCAAGTGGCAAAACGGACGTAATAAAGCGCAAAAGCGACGATTTTGTCGTCATATTCCGCAATATATGCCCACCATGAAGGGTTTTCGCCGAAGCCAAATCCTTCAAAATCTTCGTATTTTATGGTGACATAATGTTCCATTTCGTGGTGTCGAGCGAGTTCTTTTGTCAACTCAAAAACTGCTCGGCAATCCTTTTTCTCCGCTTTTCGGATGATGATTTTAGACATTTTTAGTCAATTTTATTGGTTTATACTGAGGGGTCCTTATCACCCAATTAAAAGTGTCAATCTAATAAAAGTTACGACCGATTCCTCTGTCAAAATAACCGTTTCTTCTAAATCATTAACCAGTTTATCGTCAGTTGCAACGACAAAAAGTCCGTCGATATGGGCGTCAATTGCCACTTTAATGGCTTGATTTAAGTCCGTTTTTTTGTCATTATAAATTGCGCCGAAACCGACTTTACCCGTTGCGGCGGCATCTTGAATTTGATTTTTTGTTAAAAAATTAAGGACGGGTTTTTCAATCGTTTTCGCGTTAAAAGCCGCCATCTGTTGCGTAACAATGGCAGAAATGAGCATTTTTAGGCTCGGCGAACTGCCAATTTCGGCAATCTCAATCGCTTGTTTTTCAAGGATTAAACGGCGTTTGCCCGCTTGTTTTATTTTGACAAAAATCTGCATTTATTGCGCTCAATTTTATTGATTTTTACTAAAAAATGCCTTTTGTACTGAGGGGTCCTCCGTCACTGTTTTTTTTCAATAAACAACTCATTATACGTCGAAATCGAGTCCAAACGCCTTGAAAATTGGACATCCAAGACTTCGCCAATGATAATTTCGGCGGTCGTGTAAACGATGTTGCCGTCCATCAAATGCCCGCCGATTGTCTTGCCCATTCCGTCGGAAATAGACGCGTGAAGATGAGCGCCGCTGTCAAAACTAAGCGTGCCGACGAGGGAAACAATTTCAAATTTGTCCTCAAAATTCGTCGCATTTGGCTGATTTGCGAAGCGCAAAGACGCTTTTTTCAAGCTCCCAACGCACGTGATGACATAACCCGCTTGGATGTTGTGTTCTTTTGCAAACGCTACGATTTCCTGTTTTAAATCCTGATTTGGGCGCAAACGCAGGGCGTAAGTGCGGTTGTTGACAACATTTTTTGAAGCCATGCAAGAAGATAATAAACTGATTATCAATAAGTTGATTAAATATTTCATTCATTTTCGATTAAAAAACGTAAATATACTGAGGGATCTCTTTTTTTACCATTCAGTAGAAGTTTTGTCGTAGCGTTTTTGTCATTTAGTAAAAAATAGAACGATAAGATTTTTGCTGAATGACAAAAAACGTCAAAAAAAGGTACTTATACTGGGGGGTCTTCTTTTTTCACAAATCCCCTTCAATTGGCTGATGCAATTTCAATCCGAGTTCCAATTTCTCAATCGTTTTAGCGATTCGATTGACCCGTGTTTCCAAGGATTTTGCTTCATAAATCCAATCAATGTAATGCTTTTGGGACGTTTCTCTGAACGATTGAAACATGGCGTAGGCTTTTGGTGACTCCATCAAACAAACTAAAAACTCGTCGGGAATGACCAACGGACTGTCGTCGTGGTACAATATAATATGCACCAAATCGCCTTCCTCTTTCTTGATTTTCTTGCGAATTGCGGCTTTTACGGGCATAAACATATTGCCCGAAGCCATTGTCCAGAGCTTAAATTGCTTGATTTCGTAGCCGTCAATCGTCCCGCGAACCGGCACCCAACCGAACGGCTGTTTCAAATGTTTGGGAATGTTTGGAAATTCAACGTACGTCCAACCGCCCTTCATTTGCATTTTCTTTAACTCAAATTTTTGATTAATAATAGGCTCTTCCACGCGTGATTTTTTATGAATTTAAGCAAAAATAGGTGTATTATTGGTGTTTAGTCGCGTCATGGTATTGCCAAAGCACGTTTACAATCTGCCATTTACCATTGACTTTCACGATGTGCATATAGTCAATCCATTCGTCAGCAATCAATTTCACGGATGCCGTTCTCTCTGAAACATCCAACAATTTAACCTCTTTTTTTGGGTTTTTCGGAAAATGTTTGCCGTCGGTATTAAAAGTTTCAGCGACAATAACCATGACTTCGGCGTTCGTTTCACGCACATATTCGATTTTTGATTTTTCATCGCGCCAAAACGTCCGTTTCACCAAACGCGGATGCAAGGCTTTTTTCATTTGTTCGCCATTTGGTGTGTGTTGCGAAACGATATAATCCAAAGTAACCCGTTCAATATCGAGAGAATCCTGCTTGGTTTGAGCGGTTATTTTCATTGTTATTGACAAGAGGATTAAAACCGTAAAACTTAGTTTTGAGATAAATTTCATTGAAAAAATGAGTGGAATGATGAAAAAAAACGTTGAAATGCTGAAAAGGCTTTGTCTTATTTGTCTTTCATATTGTCTTTTTATAGAATTCAATTGCTCGGCGTTCCGTCCAAAGTACCCCCTCAGTATCGGGCGACATAAAACCCAAATGACCACCAAATTTAGGCATTTCTAAGTGAAATAAATCGTTTGAATTGGCGAAATCAATCGGGTAGCACGTGTCGGCTAAAAAGCAATCATCTAAGGCTGTAATCAATAAACTCGGTATTTTGATATTCGATAAATGCTTTTCAGAACTGGCTTTTGCCCAATAGTCTTCGGCGTTTTCAAAGCCATTAATTGGTGCCGTATAATAATCGTCAAATTGGCGGAAGTATTTGGCAGTCAACACTTTATCCATATCAATACGGTTGGGGAAACGCGTATTTTGAATGCGCGCTTTCTGTTTCAAAGTCACTAAGAATTGCCATTGGTAGAACCAATTAGCGGGTTTTTCTAACTCCAAACTGCAATTTTTCAGGTCGCACGGCACGCTAAAAGTAATGATTCTTTTGATGTGTGGATGGATGGCATCGCTTTTTTCGCCACCGTATTTTAAGGCAATATTCCCGCCCACGCTAAAGCCTAACAGTGTAATGTCGGTATATTTATTTTCACGAATAATGGTCTGAATTAAAAAATCTAAATCGGCGGTGTGACCACTGTGATAGCCTTGCAACAAGCGATTTGGTGTCCCGCTGCAACCGCGCAGATTTAGCCCAACCGCGTCTATGCCTTCGCCGTTAAATCGACGCATCATACCCACCATGTAGGGTCGGCGGGCGTTGCCTTCCAAGCCGTGAATGCAAATTAGAAGCTGCTGAGTCGTTGGATTTTTATCCTGAAAAGACCAATCCGCATCGAAGAAATCACCTTCGGGCAATTCGTATCTAACCCGTTGAAAATCAATGCCTTTCGACGAGCGAAAAAGCGCGGGGTAAAGCGTATTGACGTGGTGATTTTTGAAAAAATAGGATGGTTTATAGCTGGAATTTCGAATAATTGGCATCTGAATTATCTATGTTTTAACCTCATTGAGTAGGCAAGCACAAATAAACGTCCCTTTTTCTGTACGCCAAAAAAAAACTTAAATTTTCCTCGTCAAAGCATTTTTTAAGCATTCGCGACGCTATATTTTTAATTGCTGTCAAATTTAAGTCAGAATAAACACGCCCTATTAAAAGCACGGACATCGCGTTTTACCTTTGTGTCATCAATTAGGTTGAATCGCAAAAATCTATAATCCAATGCTGTTTAAAATACTCATTTTTCAAATAGTGGCTTTCCAAAATGCGTTGCCACAAACGAAGTCCTCAACACCGCCGCCCGATAGCACGCGGCAGTTGCAGGAGTTGATTGTTACGGGCAACTACAAGCCGCAAGGTTTGGACAAATGCGTCATATCAACGCGCAATTTGGTGATGGATAAATGGACGTCAATTGGTGTTCAAAACGTCGGTGATGTATTGAAATATCAGCCAAATATTCGTTTGCAACAAGACAATATTCTCGGAACGGGTTTGAGTATGCAAGGTATTTCGGGCGAAAATGTGAAAATTTTAATTGATGGCGTACCTGTAATCGGTCGTCAAGGTGGAAATATTGACTTGACACAACTCAATGTTCAAAATGTTGAGCGCATCGAAATGATTGAAGGACCGATGTCCGTGCAGTACGGAACGAACGCCCTCGCGGGAACTTTGAACATCATTACGAAGAAAAAACGGGAGGAAGGCATCGGATTTAGTTTGAATAATTACGTCGAAACCGTCGGTCATGTCAACGTTGGCAGCGCTTTTAGTTGGAAAGAAAATGGACACACGTTGAATATTTCCGCAGGGCGTAATTTTTTCAGCGGTTGGTCAAATATTGATACATCAAGGTTCAAGCAATGGAAACCGAAAATTCAATATTTTGCCGATTTGAGCTATCAATTTGCGATTAATGACGTGAAATTTAGTTATTCTGCTAACTATTTTACCGAATTTATTTTGAACCGCGGGCGCCCACTGAATCCGTATTTTGAAACCGCTTTCGACGATAAATATAAGACGAATCGCGCGTCAAACGCCTTGAACATTGCGTACTTGACAAAGAATAAATTATCCACCAATTTGCTCGTTTCTTATTCTAATTATAGAAGAATTAAAAATACGTATTACCGTGATTTAGTGAGTCTTAAAGAAGTTTTAACGGAAAATGACGGTGACCAAGACACAACACAGTTTAATTTAATAACCGCGCGTGGCACGTTGGCAAAAACCGACAATAAAAGATTAAATTACGAAGCGGGTTTTGACATCAACGTAGAGATAGGTGGTGGCTTACGCATTAAAGATAAAATGCAAGAGATTGGCGATTATGCCGCTTTTATCTCCGCGGAATGGCAAATTACTGAGGGGGTGACTTTACGGCCAGGATTGCGGGCAAGCTACAACACAACTTACGCCGCACCCGTGATTCCGAGCGTGCATTTGCGCTACAAATTGTCGGATAATTGGACAGCGCGTGCGAGTTATGGTAGCGGTTTTCGCGCACCAAGTTTGAAAGAATTATATTTCTTTTTTGTCGATATAAACCACAATATACAAGGCAATCCTAATTTGAAAGCCGAGCGGAGCAATAACCTTAGTACGGTCTTAAATTACAAAAAAACCGCGGGTAACGACCGCGTTTACAAGTTTGAAGCAAGTGGTTTTTTCAATAATATCAAAAACCTTATTTCGCTTGCCATATTAAACGGCGGCGAGAATGCTTTCAGCTACGTGAACATTGACCGATTTAGAACTTACGGCGGTCAAGTTTTTGGCGAGGCAACCTTGAATACCATTAATCTTGGCGCGGGTGCGGCACTCACGAGACGTGAAAATAGTTTTTCAAATCAAACTTTCAATGCCGACACGTGGGAATTGCGCGCAAATGCGAGCGTGACAAACATCGGTAAGACGGGAATTGACGCAAATATTTTTTGGAAGCACTCGGGCAAGCAACCCAATTTTGTTCAGACCGAAGACGGCAAAATTCAGCCAAATTTTGTCGGTTCTTACAATTTAGCGGATGCGGGATTGAGTCGCAAATTCTTTAAAAACAAGATAAATACGTCCATTGGCGTGCGAAATCTGTTCAATGTCACCAATGTTGACGCTCAGTTGTCAGGCGGAAGTGGGCATTCAAACAGCAACAACTCGACCGCTTTGGCGACGGGACGCACCGCTTTCGCGAAAATTGATATTAAATTTTAGTTAATGAGTTAAATTATTTTCAACAAAATGAAAAAAAATAGCTCTAAAATTTGTTAAAATAGGATAGACGGCTTACTTTTGTATCGTATCTAAAGAGATATTAGAAGCAGACCTTCTACCCTAATACTTAAAATCCATTTAATTATGAATTTCCATCATTTAAGTATTAGTGTTTTGAAGGTTGGGCGGCAATTGGTCGGTTCTCTGACCGTTGCCGCTTTTTTTTTATCGAAAAAACGGCAAATCAAGACGTTGATGCATCTATCAACAACTTTCCAAAAGTTTGAAACTTTTGGAAAGTTTAACACTGCCGTATCTACTGCACGTTTGCATCATTCCTATCTTTTTATTTCCTTTTTATTCATTTTTCTTCAAGGGTGCATCCGCGAAGAAGACCCCGTTTTGCCGCACGCAGCGGGCAATGTTACGGCGCGTAGCATCGCTTTGTCGTCGGATTATCGGTCGCAAGTTTTTTATAATTTGGATAAAGACAGCATTATCAGTGGCAATCTGAAAACCGATTGGGACATCGCGTTTGACGTTGCGGATGTTTTGGCGGGTCAAAATGGCATTTATACTGAGGGGTCCAAAATTTATCTCAATCAGGCAAAATATATGTTCGCTTGGCGGACAAACAAAACGGAATTGGAACAACTCAAAGACACGGTGGGTTTCGCCAAAAACCGCCTTTGGGATGCTTCTAACAATACCGACACAATGGCAATTGGTGGCGTTAAACACCAAAATGTGGCGTATTGGATTGACCGAGGCTTGAATTCATTTGGCGACCCTCTGGATTTTATTCGCTTCAAAATCGTTTCGGTGACGAAGGAAAAATACACGTTCAAAATTTTACGCGAGGGCGCAACTGTTTCAGAACAGTTTGATATTCAGCGTGATACAAATTACAATCGTGTCTATTTTTCTTTTGAAACCAAGAAAGCCGTCCGAGTTGAACCTAAAAAAACGGATTGGGATTTACAGTTCACGCAGTATATGCACACGTTTAAAGACCCTTACACGCCGTATTTGGTCGTCGGCGTTTTGTTGAATCCCTTCAGCACGCAAGGCGTTGTGGACTCAAGTTTGACGTTTGAAAAAATTGACAAAACTGTGGCGCAAAGTTTCAAACTCACCAATAAAATCGATGTTATAGGTTATGATTGGAAAGCATTTACGGGCAATATTTTTAAGGTTCAACTAAAATACAATTACATCATCAACGACCAGAAAGGCTATTTTTGGAAAATGCGTTTTGTTGATTTTTATGACAATCGCGGCACTAAAGGCACGCCTAAATTTGAGTATCAAAGGCTGTAAAATTTAAGTCACATTGCCAATGTCATTTTTTTTCCAAAATTTGTCTATCTATCTTTGCGGCGTCAAAAAGTTTAAGATGTTGATTATTTATCACATCAAGCTATTTGACGTAAAAAAAACGGCAAGAAGCTGTACACTTCATTGCCGTTAAACATCTCGTAAAATTATTATTTCACAAATGCAAGTTGCAAAATTAAGTAAAAATGAAAAGAACCACAACATTCGCGCTGTTAATTAGCCTAACCGCATCAATTATTTCAGCACAAACCCTTGATACAATCTCAATGGGTCCGAGTTATTCTACTCAAACATGGTATAAATTTGAAACGGATAAAGAAACCAAATCACCGATTAATAACTGGGATTTGGGATTTACAACCAAGAGATTAGACGCTGGGATTTTTGTCAACCACGCCGCAACGCTCTACAAAGCCGTTGCCCCCGCGTCGGCTTGGGCAACAATGACGGTGGACACCGCCGCTTTGATTGCAGGCGGTCAAACGCAAGTCAATACGGACAGTTCGTGGAGCGTTGGCGCGCTCAATCGCACGCAAAATGGCGTTTTCGACTACGGTTGGGGCAATTATAGCGTCGTTTCGCACAACGTAACGGGCGATTCTGTCTATGTGATGAAAGCCGCAACGGACGGAAAATGGCGCAAATTTGTCGTCGAACGCTTGGCTTTGGACACGTCTTACTTCGTCAAAATTGCGAATTTAGATGGCACGAACGCTTCTACATTTGAAGTGAAAAAAGGCAATTACGCGGGTAAAAATTTCGGTTATTACTCGTTTGCTACCAATGCACAGCTTGACCGAGAGCCACTTGCGAAAGATTGGGACGTTACCGTTTGGCGGCATTGGGGCTTGACGCCCGACGCAAATGGCAACTATTTGCCCTATTTATTGACGGGTTTTTTGCAAAACTACGGCACGTCGGTCGCCAAAGTAACAAAACGCGATACGGTAAACGACAGTTACGCGAGTCAAAATTTCAAATCGCAAATTAACGTCATTGGTGCCGATTGGAAAACATTCACGGGAACTGCCTGGAAATTAGCCGATTCAACGGCTTATTTTGTCAAAACGGCGAATGCTAAAATCTACAAAATAATTTTTACGGGTTTCGGTGGTGCAGGCACTGGCAATTGCATTTTCACGCGTGAATTTTTGGGAACAACGAGCGTTAAAGTGGCGGATAATAAAACGGCAGCGCTTGCCGTTTCGCCAAACCCAGCAACGGATGGCAATTTTAACATCGTTTACGATTTTGGAAAAACACCACAACAAGCTGACTTTCAATTGTTTAACCTTGCGGGACAAGCGGTTTATCGTCAAAAACTCCAAAATACTGAGGGGGTTCAAGTGTTGCAAATGCCGACTTTGAATTTGACAAATGGCGTGTACATCGCTCGTCTAACTTTTGATGGCAACACGCTAATTAGAAAAGTTGTTATTCAGTAATTAGTGGTCAACGATTAATTGGAACAACATAAAATTTCGCCTCTGTAAGTGCAAAAATGTGTTTTATACTGAGGGGTCTTATTTTCGGACTTGTCAACAAAATAAAATATTGTTTCGAGTTACATTAGTGGATTCTGATTTTAGGGTTTAATCAAAAAAAGCATTTCAAGTTTAATTACTTGAAATGCTTTTTTTAATTAAATTAATCAGGCAAAATAGGCGTCAATTCGTGAAAATCTGTGGACACATTTAAGCCTTTTTTTTCAGCTCAAACCACGTCCAAATTGCCGTTGCGATGTCAATTCCTGCGAACAAAATAAGGCTCAATTTGGCTTGTCCCGACAACGCCAAAAGCGTAAATCCGACGCCAACAAAACCCCTTGAAATGATGGTAGCACGCACCGTTTCTGCGTTTCCGTGCTTATTGATGGCGTAATAAACGGCGGATAAAGGCAGAATAACGATGCCCAAAACCTTAATCCAAATCTCGGAAGTGGGTTCAAAACCAAACATTTCGAGTAACATATTTGGAATAAAAATTAATTGTAAGCCTGTGATAATCACGTAAATGGCTTGAACAACGAGCGAAAGATACCGATTTGATGACATAATGTAAAAGTTTAAAATTGGTGAATTAAAAGAGATTAAAAGCTAAAGCTAAACGCTTTATTTGTTTTATTCTCCAATTTAAGCAATTTATCACTTTTCAGATTTGGCAACTTTCAAAAAATTGCCAAATCTATCTCTAAAGTATGCCCATTTAATTTAATGCCGATAGCCTTTCCAAGTGCCGCCGTAGCGGTAATCCGCTTCATTTTTCACCTTGTTGCAACACGTTTCGCAGACAAAAATCCACTCTTTTCCTTTCTTGAGTTGCACCCTGAAAAGTGTCGTTTCTTCTATTTTACACAATGCGCAAATCTTCGTTTTCATCGCTTCGTTAAATTATTTTTAATTGATTTTATTATATATAGAATTTTAATTGATTATACGTAACTAAATGAAGGTCAACTTCTTAACAACTTCGCTATTGATACTTGGCGCTGCCTTAAATGCCGACTTAATGAAGCCAATTTGCCCGCTGTGATACACATCGTGATAAATAATGCCTTCAAATAAAAAACGATAACTAATGTTTTTTTGAGGTATCTCATCGTCCAGTTTTGCATCATTAAATTGCGTTAATTGAGCGATTAATTCCGCTTGATTTTCATCCAAAAGCATCAACAATTCGCGCCACACTTTCTCACTTTCAGTTACCTTGGGGAAATCCGATAATGCGCCAATATCGACCTTGAAACTGAAGTTTTTATTCAACATTTCAAGCGTAAATTGTCGCCAAACCAAAATATGCGCGACCAATTCTGCAATATTGTGTTTGCCCTCAAAAGGGCGAAAAAACGCGATTTTTACGTCTGTTTCCTTTAGTAATTCCTTCAAAGAATTGCCATGCCACGGCATTCCTTCGTAGGATTCCGTTAGGTTATTGATGATATTTTCTAATTGTGGATTCATTTTTTATGCTAATTTATGATAATTAAAGAGCAGTAAACGTATTGCGATTAAGGTCGCGCTACAATTGAGTAGGTTCGTAATTCAAACATTTTTGGACAATTTCTTCAACCGTCGGGTCATAATTTGCCAATTCTTTAGCGTGTTTTGGCTTATAATTTTCGGGATAAAAAAACAAACTCGAACCATCGGGATGTGGCACGCTTTTATCAAATTGGGACATTAACTGATTGATTTCCAACTTATTACCTTCACTTGTTTTGATTTTTTGACCGATTGCCAACAACTCAAAATAGTCCAATTTGCCGTCTTTTTTAGCTTTATCGCGCTCAATTTTAAAGTCTTGGTGCCAATAAATGTGGCCATCCTCGAAGGCGAATAAATCCGTATCGCCGCCCTCGTGTTTAATGCAGCCCGCCATAAAATTGTCTTCGGCATAGCCCGCCAAAGTTGCCAATAACGCGTAGATTCCAACGAGTTTATCAATATCACTTTCTTGCAAAATGCTTAGATAATAACGATTATTTGGTACATTTTCCGTGTATGTTTTTGCGCCAAATTCGCAGACGTAAGTATTCGGACAAGCCAAATCAATTTTACTCGGAAAAGTAAAATCTAAGTCGTACAAAAACGTTGGTAAACGCTTGTTTTTCAGTCCTTTATGGAAAAAATCCGTCCAATACTGAGGGGTCTCTTTTTTGAACGTCATGTTGAGCGAAAGCGTGGAATATGAACCCATTTTTTGAATTAAAAATTAAAAATTAAGAATTAAAATCGCCCAAAAAGGCATTTATACTGAGGGGTCTCTTTTTCAACCATACATTTTGATAAAATCCTCAATCCACGCTTTCACATCGGGGTTATTGTGGTCAAAATCGTGACCCAATTGTCTATTCACTTTCGTTTCTCGATTAATATGTTCATGAGCGTCGAAATATTTATCGGGGAAATCGGCTTTGAAATTCAAGGCTGCATCCCGCTTTAAGCCCACAATAAACACATTATTTAGCAAATCACTCACAATTGCCCAATCACCGCTTTGTCCGTACCAAAAACCTTCGGCACTCAAGCGCATTCCCAAACCGTCATTCATATCATTCGTTTTTGCCATGTAAGCCGCCACAAATTCAGCGTGCGATTTAGAAATATCAAATTTCAAATCGGGCATTTTGTGGAAATCTGGCACCGCACAATACAAAAAAGGCTCGTTTATGGCTTGCATAAAACACTGCAAATCACGGTAATCTTCCGCATTATTGAACCAATCTTCAAGGTTCATAAACAAATGCGTATCAAATTTTTTCTTAAACACCATCTTAGGAAAGACGGTTGTGTCGGGATTAAATAATTCGAGATTGAATAGTTTTTTTTTCAAAATATCAAATTTTTATAAGGTATTCATGACAGCGACATAATCCTTTCTTCGGATATGAAACGAGTCCGTTTTGCCGTTCGGTTCGTCTTCAAAATTTGTATAACAAACGCTCAATTCAAACTTTTCAGAATGAAAACCAATCGAAAACGGCGCAATATCGGGGTCATGTTTCTTAAAAAAACGCTTCAATTGAGCATAAGTCATGTCCGCCAAGTTTTTCGACATAAAATAAATCGGGTTCCCCATGTCATTAAACGTTTCAATCGCCAAAACTTTGTTTTCTTTATCGTATTCAATTTTGAAGCCTAAAGTGTCAAAATAATCGCTAAAGGTAACGGAAGTTGCGTCAAAACGCCGCGCTTCAAAAGGTGCATTTAACAGGCGTCTAACATCCGTGTAATGCGCGCTAAACTCTATCAAACCGAACTTTACGAAGGGAATGAAATCACGTTCTTTCATTTTTTTTATTCAATTTTTTTGTCAAAATACTGAGGGGACCTTCTGCCATAAAAATCTCTTTTACGTCCTGTGCTTTCTCCTCATTGAGTGCAAAAAACGTTTTAATTAATACGTCGGAATTCTTTAAAACAAGCTCTTTTCGCGTGTGATTGCTTGGAATTAAGGTTATATCAGTGTTTTTTCCATCGCTGCCCGACCATAGTTCATATTCATAAAAAACTAATTTTGGCACCGTGGTTTTTAGCCAATTGTGAAGAAAATTATTGTCTTTTGCTTTCAAAAAAATGTCGTCCAAAATCGTATCGTACCACACCGAAATGCCGCCGTAAATTGCCGTATTCAGTTGGCTCGAAATGAGGTGTAAAATATCTTTCAAGTCCGTTTTATGTGCCTTTATTTCCGCCAAATCAGCAATGCCTTTATCCAATAACTTTATCACGATTGCTCTTGAATTAGGCTTTTGGGAAACCGCTCGAAATTCGTCCAAAAGCACGTAAAAACGCGTCAAAGCCTCGTGTTCGTTGCCAAAATGGTCGGCTAAAATCAAGTTTTTCCAACCCGCCGTCGTGTATTTTCCGTAAAATTTGCCGACAAAATCGTTAAAACCATCGAAAGAAGGCGTTTCGGACGTCTCCTGATTGTGCGCCATATAGAAACCATTGATAAAGTGATAAATTGCCGATAAACTGTGTTCGCCCGTGTACAAGGCGGGTCGTTCTCTGATTTTATCCAAAATATCGTAAAGATTTTGGGGCGTTTTCGCCGCCTTTTCGTGCGCTTCACTTTTCGTTTTTAGCCAATCATTAAACGGCGTACCTTCCCGTTTGAACGACACATTTGTGGTTGGCACGGTCGTCTTAAATTCCGTTTCAACCCACGCTTTAAACTGCGGATTGAAGCCTTGATTGAGGTCTTCATTTTCCGCCAATTTGTTGAGTTCTTGAACCGTGTGCGCCGTAAAATAGCCTAAAGTCTCGTAGCCAATCGCCAAAATGCGTAGAAAATCAACAAAATTGTCCGCCAATTCGGTTCCCCAACCTTCGTCCGAGCTGAGGTGCATATAGGTTTGTTTGCCCGTTTCGTCTTGCCAAATCCCAATCATCGAGCCGTTGCCCGTTGAGCCAAATTGCACAAAATACGGATGCAAATCGGGGATTCTCGACCAATCCGTAATCGCTTCGCCGTCGTCGGCAAAAAGCTCGAAATCACCGCCCGGCAAGGCTTCATTGGCGGCGTACCAATCACAAAATTTTTCCATGCCTTCGGGTATGGCGATTGTGCTTGGAAAGCCTTTTTTGATGTTTTGAAAAATGCTCATTTTTTTATATTTTGTTTCGTCAAATTCAATTTTTACGTCATTCAACCAATAAGGCAATTGGTCTCTAAAACCGAACAATTGCGTCCCCGTTTCGGCGTGTTTGATGTAGCCCGCCATGTCGTCATTTTCGGCATACTGTGCCAAACCACCGACGAACCAATAACCTTCGGCAGCTTGTGTTTCAAAGTCAAATTTATGATAAATGTGCAAATAATAACGTCCTTTTTTCTTCTCGCAGAACATTGTCGTATTGCTCGAAAAGTTCGGTTTATTCTTAAAATTGAACTTATAATCGTACAAAACGCTCGGTAATTGCGCGATTTTCACGCCTTTTTTGAAAAAATCCAAAATATACTGAGGGGTCCCTTTTCTGAAAATTAGGTTCAGCGAAAGGGTTGAGATAGACGGTTTTTCACGCTGTTTTGCCAAGGCATTTTTTGTTTTTTGCGCTTGCATATCCGTTACTTTATCTTGAAAAACTTGCAACCAATGATTGATATCGCCCGCCGCTTCGTCCATCGTGTCGTATTCTTTATCAAAATAATTGATGGTATCTGAGTAGTTTTCAAAGTCTTGACCAAACGAATAGACGTGCAAAATGAACTTAGGCGCGGCTTCAAATCTACCTCGATTATAATACGAATAATCTATTTGATGCTTATGCAATGTTTTAGATGGAAAATCATCAAAAGTCGCCAAAAAAATACTCTCTTGGTCGTCTCGCCAAAGGTCTTTTTGGTCAAAAGTGTTCCACGCAATGCGGGCAAAAGTGGGTATTTTTAGCATTTTCTAAAGTCGTTTAATGGGTGCAGCGCACCACAATATTTGTAGCAAAAAATCTAAATAGACTTCCAAAGGTGCACAATCGCCTCCGATTTTCCACTGTTTGACGTATCCACATCATTGAGTCCGCCATAGCGTTTTGACCACAAAATGCTGCCTTTTTTGTCCAAACGCATCAAAGATTTGTCCTGATTGACGTCAAAAACGAAGCCCGACCAAGGGAATCCGTCTTTATAATTGGTTAAATTGCTCGGAATTGAGGTTTTCGGATATTGAAAATCGAAGCTCCACAAAACGCCTTTTGTCAGCGAAACGTGCGTCAAATTGTTCGTTTTTCCACCACCAAAAAAATTGGCTGGAATCACCGAACTGCTGTAAATAAAAGAGTCTTTCCCCGCTTCGATTAGGCTCGTGGTACTCGTGTATCTGTCTTGGTCGAGCGGTAACTGAGCGGTTTGTGCGACAAGTGTTATCGCAAAAAAAATAAAGATTACTGTTGACTTAATACGCACAACTCGATGTAAATTATTAGGTTTTTCTCCCCAAAAATATGGATTGAATTATTGAAAATCAAAATTGCGTTTAACGACATTTCGGCAGTAATAAAAAAGCGTTTTGTAGGTTCTGAATTTTGCAAATTGCAGAAAATAGCACGCCTCTTAGCGTTTCTCACTACGAATAATCAAAAAAAGCACTACTCTTGCAGCCGCATTTAATATCGTTATCGAAGCGATAGATGGGTCTAATGTGATATAATCTTACGCAGATTTGGAATCCGCATAAGGTTGTAACTAATTTAAAACCAATGATTTACAAAATTTAGGACCTCTCAGTATTTTACTTATTTTTCTCTCTAATCTCTTATATCAATTAAATTTCCATGAAAAATGGACAACAACACGGTCATATCTTCCGATAAAAAATACAACATTACATTTGGAGAAATGTTGGAACAAGCCATGGGCGGGGCGTATTATTGCCCCATTTTTCTCGAAAATACTGAGGGGTCCTCTTCGCTGATGTTGCACGAGCGCAGCGCGGGAAATGCCGTTTGGAAAGGCAATAATCAGGTGTTTTTCCCGATTTGGCTGCGCAATACGGCGGGTCATTTGAAGCAACAAATCGCTTTTTTTGACATCAAAAAAAGTCAAATGACGGTCTTTGAAAAAGAGTATGATGTTGTGGAAATTAAAACCATCAAAGGCAATTTAATGGCGGCAATCGATAGTCCGCATTGGCAACCAAAGGACATTTTGATGGATTTGAAGACGGAAAAGGTGGAAAAAACAATGTCGTGGACGCAGGTTGACGCCGACATTATTGCCATAAAAAACCGGTTGTATTTGGCGACGGGCGGCAATTGGTTTGCCATTATCGAAGGACGCGACCAAATGGGCGGCAGCAGTTTTATTATGACAAATGTCGAAAATATGGACGATGCACGCAGTCCAAATCGGGGTGAAGACATTTATTTGACGGGTGCCACCAACGATGACATGGATTTTATTGCTCACGCACGGCAGGACATTCCGATGCTTTTGGCGGAAATTGAGCGCTTAAAAAAGCGATAAATGAGAGGCTTATTACCTTTTTTTTCTATTGGCTAATTGTTTTCTAATGCGGCTCAACGACGGCGGCTGAATGCCCAAAAATGAGGCGATGTATTGTTGCGGAACGCGCTGCGGTAGAGTGGGGTAGCGGTCCAAAAGTGCCAAATAGCGTTCTTCGGCGGAGGCGCTCAATTCGCCGTTTATGCGCTCTTCCAAGGCGATAAAACGATTTTGAGCCAAGATTCGAAAGAAGCGTTCAAATTTTGGAATGTCAATATAAAGCTGTTCAAGTTCTTGATTATCAATGAAATACACATGACTATCTTCCAGTGCTTCAATAAAAAGCGTTGATGGTTTTTGCGTTAAAGCGCTGTAAGCATCGCTCACCCACCAATCTTCCAAGCTGAATTGCAAGATGTGTTCTTCGCCCGTTTTGTCCATCGAATACGTTCTGAAACCACCCGCGTTAACGAAGGCTAAATGCTTGGAAACCTCACCCGCTTTGAGCAAAAACTCCTTTTTCTTAACCGTTTTTTCGTGTAAAAATGTCTTGAAATGCTCAAATTCGGCATCCGTTAGTTGGATGCGGCGATTGATGTTGGCGTGGATTCTTTCGTACATTTTAGTTGAATTAAAAATTAGAAATTAAAAATTAGAAATTAAAACGAGCGATTGTAATCGTGCGTTTTAAATTTTGTTGTTTACATTTATATTGAAAATGCATTTATGCAGAATTTTATATTGTTGCAAAATGCGTTAAAATCGTTTTTCCAAATAAAATCTATTTTCTGAATTATGGCGACAAAATTTTGTATTGTTTGTATTTTACTTAAAATTCAAGAGGCACAAAATTTTATATTGTTGCAAAATGCGTTAAAATCGTTTTTCCAAATAAAATCTATTTTTTTAATTATGACGACAAAATTTTATATTGTTTGTATTTTTGCTAAAACAGTATAATTAATTCTTTTTTAATTGAAATTGAACGATTAAAAACCTTTAATTATCTTTAATTGTTTGAGCTAATTGTACATCAGAATAGACTTAAAATTCGTCAACTTGTTAAATTCGTCAATTCGCATTAATTACGCGCAATTGGGAGGGTAAATATATAAAATGAAAAAGAAAAAAATAGTTGTAGCCATTGGCGGTTCGAGCGGCTCAATTTACGCCAAAGTTTTGTTGGACAAATTAAAAATGTTGGGCAACCAAATCGAAGCCGTTGGGATTGTGATG
>JAYUKJ010000927.1:0-2155 GCA_043764555.1 Saprospiraceae bacterium | reverse complement strand
TTCTAAGTTGCAACAGGAACGCGCAATCCTACAAAACGCCCGTCGAAGCCTACAATTTGAGCAATGAATTGTACAAAAAACAGATGAATAAATACGCCAAAATCCTGAGCCAATACCCCATTTTGGATTCTGCTGGTCTGCAAAATCCGCCGTTTTGGGTTGGCACCACCAATTTTAATATGCGCAAACCCAACTTCGTTATCATCCACCACACCGCGCAAAACAGCTGCGACCAAACCCTCAAAACCTTTACCATCGAACGCACGCAAGTGAGCGCGCACTACGTCATCTGTCGAGATGGGACGGTGTATCATATGCTCAACGATTACCTCCGCGCGTGGCACGCGGGCATTGCGCGTTGGGGCAACGCAACAGATATTAATTCTATGAGTATAGGTATTGAATTGGATAACAATGGTTTAGAGCCTTTCGGCGATTTGCAAATGAACAGCCTTGTCCGCTTGTTGGAACGCTTAAAAAAAGCGCACGACATTCCAACCGCCAATTTTATTGGCCACGCCGACATCGCGCCGACGCGTAAAAATGACCCAAACATTAATTTTAATTGGGAATTGTTGTCCAAAAACGGCTTCGGCAATTGGTACAGCGACACGACAAACGTCACCGTTCCAACCGATTTCAACGCCTTGCAAGCCTTGCGCATCGTCGGTTACAGCGTCAAAGACAGCACGGCCGCCATCGTTAGTTTTAAAAGAAAATTCCTGAAAGATGAGAAAAATAAACAACTCAACAACGGCGATAAAAAAGTGCTGTTTATGTTGATGCAAAAGGCTTTTTAAACTAATTTTTAAAGGGGTTTTTATCCAAAAAATGCGTGAATTATTGATACGTTTGCGCTTATTTTAATGGGCATTTAAAGCGGGCAACAAATAGTCCGATTATATCTGATATGACATACCATTTAGTCGCCGTCGGCGGTGCAGTGATGCACAATTTAGCACTTGCTTTGAAACAAAACGGACACACGGTAACGGGTTCCGACGATGAAATCTACGAACCCGCGCGGTCTCGGCTCAAAGCCTTCAATTTGTTGCCCGATACTGAGGGGTGGCATACGGCGCGCATTACGCCTGATTTGGACGCCGTAATCCTCGGAATGCACGCCCGAAAAGACAATCCAGAACTCGCGCGCGCGCAAGAATTGGGCTTGCCAATTTATTCTTTTCCCGAATTTATTTACAACCATTCGGCAAACAAAACGCGCGTCGTGGTGGCAGGAAGTCACGGAAAAACGACGACAACTTCCATGATTATGCACGTTTTGCGGCACGCAGGACGTGATTTTGATTACCTCGTCGGCGCACTTTTGGAAGGTTTCGACACGATGGTTCGGCTCTCGGATGCGCCCGTGATGATTATTGAAGGAGACGAATATTTGGCTTCGCCGCTTGATTTACGTCCCAAAATCATGCATTACAAACCGCACGTTGCCATCATTACGGGCGTCGCTTGGGACCACGCAAATGTGTTCCCAACGTTTGAAAACTACGTTTTGCAGTTTGAAAACTTCATAAAAACGCTCAATACTGAGGGGTCCCTTTTTTGGTATAAGCACGACAAGGAATTGCAACTAATTTCCGTTTCAAGTTCTTGTAAATCAACAGCTTATGACGCTTTTGAATCGTCAATTGCGAAAGGAAAAACGGTATTAAAAACGGAAGACGGACGGCGTGTAAACCTCGAAATATTTGGCGACCACAACTTAGCAAATCTGAAAGCTGCGTATTTGGCTTGCCGTGAAATTGGCGTTACGGATGATGAATTTTTCGCAGCCATTCCGACCTTCACGGGTGCGGCAAAACGGTTGCAAATATTGGCAAAAGCCACAACGAGTATCGCGTTTTTGGACTTTGCCCACGCCCCGTCGAAAGCAAAAGCGACAATTGACGCGATGAAAGCACAATATCCGAAAAGACAACTCGTGGCGTGCTTGGAATTGCACACGTTTAGCAGTTTGAGCAAAGCCTTTTTGCCGCAATATCGAGACACAATGAACGCCGCCGATGAAGCCGTCGTCTTTTTTAATGAACACACTTTGGCGATGAAAAAAATGCCGCCGTTGAGTGCCGAAGAAGTAAAAACGTTTTTTAACCACCCCAATTTGACAGTTTTTACGGACAATCAACAATTGGTA
>JAYUKJ010000926.1:0-2160 GCA_043764555.1 Saprospiraceae bacterium | reverse complement strand
GATTTTTCTTTTTCCAATAACAGCCCAGATTTGATTGATGTGGTTGGTTACGATACGCAAGACAAAAAAGAGTATTTTAGGTTCAAAAACATAGATTCCTTGAATATGTCGGGCAGTACAAAAACGGCTTTTATCTTGAACAACAAGGCATATATGCCTTTACAAAATCGAATTGTCTGCATTGATTTGTTGTCAAAAAGTATTCTTTGGTACAAAAAAATGAACCCAGGTGTCGGTTTTTCAAGCGGTAATCCTTTCATTTTCGTTGAAAATAAATTGTTTTTAAAACCCGACGACCGCGTTTTGTATCAAATAAACCCCGACACGGGCGCGGAAATATGGGTTGACAAGGACAATGGTTCGGGCTGTTCGGATATGGTCTATCATAAAGGACTTTTGTACTACACTTGCTCGGGCAATGGCAAAATATACGCCGTCGAAGTCGCCACGGGCAAAAAAATATGGGCAGAACCGTCGCCTAATAAGTTTCCAAACGCGATGAATGGCAATCGCCGCCGCTCGAATGCGAATATTGGATCGGGCGGTGTTGCCAAAGATTCAACATTAGGTTATTTATACACATCTGATTACTATTTTGGGATATGTTTGAAGTTGCCTAAATAAGTGCTAAACCATACCCCCTCAGTATTCAAGCCCATTTTTAGCGTTTATACTGAGGGGTCTATTTTCAAATCATTAAAATATTTTTAAAATGAAAAACACGTTTTTAATGCTCTTTTGGGCAGCAATCAGCCTCAACACCGTAAGCGGACAAAAGGTCAATATTCAGATGAAAGGAGGGTTTTTGTCTTCAAAAATGGATTTACAATGGGAGACGCCCGTTAAGAATGCAAGCGATTTAAATACGCTTAGACCCACTTTTGCCCTTTCCGTAGATGGGCAACTGTATAAAGGCTTGCATATTGGTGCAGAAATGGGGACTTGCTCCTATGTGCATTCTATGGATTTTTCGTACACACAACCTTTTGCCCCTTTCACGGTAACAACAAACTATTCAGGATGGTACAAACAGGAGCAAGTTTATGCCACATTCAACATGCGATACTGGTTTGGGACTTACAAACTCTTAGGTATTGGTGGTGGCATTGGTATTTACAACAATTACGTCAATGCGTTTAGTAGCGGCTTTAGGTCAGATAAAAGTACAGCCCCAAATTGGCAATCTTCAAATATAAATTTGGAGGGTAAGGATTACTTACAACCCAACACAACAATCGGTGGTTTTATCAGCGCGGTGGTCAATCCAAAATTAGGTAATACGGGTTTGATACTTGAAACGCGTTACATTTTTAATGATTATACAAAAGAGCAAATTACCCGCGTCAAACCCGATATTCGATTTAATTCCTTTGCGATTTTGGTAGGTTTGAGTTTTCATCTTTAATGATTTTAGGGGCTGAAAAGCAAAAAATACTGAGGGGTCCTATTTTTTTCATTTTTTAGTACGCCAATAAGTCAACCATAAATTGTTCCAATTTGATTCGAATATCGCGCTGCGAACACGTGAAATTATTGCAAACGGCGGAGAAGGCGAGTAGCTTTCCGTCGGTTGTCGTGACGTAACCTGAATAAGATTTGACGCGGGTAATCGTTCCGCTTTTGGCGCGAATGCGTTGTTGTGCTGCATAGTTGTTTTTAAACATACCTTTAAGCGTTCCCGATTTTCCTGCTTCTGGTAATGATGCGTAAAAAGACGGAAAAACAAGTGAATCGCCTGCAACATTGTGTAAAATCGACGCTAATTGTAGCGCCGTAATGCCATTGCGCGGCGCCAAACCCGAGCCGTCTTGCATGAACAACCCCTCAGTATCGACGCCTTTTGAGCGCCAATAACGGACAATTTCTGCTGTTCCAATGTCATTCGTTCCCATGCCTACGAGGCGTAAACCGATTGTGCGAACGAAGGCTTCGCAATAGAGATTGACGCTTTCAAGGTTCGTTCGCTTGATGATTGTGGATAATATGGGGGAAAACCAGGTATAGAATGTTTGACGCATGTAATGTGGCTCATTTTTTTGTTCCAACTTCAACTGCGTTGTTGCCGAATCCGACACTTCGACGCCGTTTTCCACCAATTTTTTACGCAAGTGCCACGCCGCAAAATACGGCGGGTCGGGCAAGGCGCCGCTGATGTTAAAC
>JAYUKJ010000925.1:0-7215 GCA_043764555.1 Saprospiraceae bacterium | reverse complement strand
AAGAAGTCGTGGATGAATTGCGGCACGCCATCAAAGCGCATGAATCGGAATTGGCGCATTACGCCATTGAACATCCGATTGCGATTGACCACGTTCATTTTGTTGACCACGTGGATATTCGCGGAAAAATGGCGCGTTTTACGACGCTTTACGCCACTTTTAAGAAAGATTTTTTGAGTTTTATTATTCAATGGATGTAGGTTTTACCACGTGATTTTTTTGTATCATGGACTAAAGTCCGTGACACAAAAAAAGGTGTTAGCTACATTTTTAACCACCTCTATCAATGACAACATTTAATAATATTGTCCTCGCTACGGACTTCTCAGACAGCTCGATAAACGCCTACAATTACGCTCGACATTTGGCGCAACATTTCGGCGCAACCTTAACCGTTGCCCACGTGTATGATATGCCGATTAGTCCAGAAACGCTTGATTATCTGGCAGTTATGCCGTCGCGTAGTGATTTGGAACGGGCAGTTCAGGAGCGAATGTCCAATTTTTTAGGGTCGCACGATGGCAAAGTGACGACGCATATCCGTATCAAAACCAAGGCATTACTTGGCATGGGTGTACCGCAAGATACACTCGTTGAACATTCCAAAAACCCGCTGACTGATTTGCTGATTCTTGGCACAAAAGGCGGCGGCAATTGGGTCGATAAACTTCTCGGAACGGTTGCTATTGAAGTCATGCAAAAGGCACATTGCCCCGTTTTGATTGTGCCAAAAGAAGCCGAATACAAGGGCATTCACCACGCTCTGTACGCTACGTCGCCCGATTCTAAATCGGAAGACGATATTCGCATGGCAGTTGATTTTGCCCAATATTTTGCCACAAAATTGCATTTTATCCACGTGGACGCTGTTTTTGAAGACCCTAAAAACGACAATTTTCACGAAACGTTTAAGCGCGTTTTGGCGCAAAAAGGGATGTATGCGCCCTATTCAATCGAAAACGTCGCCGCCACAACAGTGTCCGAAGGCATCAACGATTATTGCCGCAGAAACGCCATTGATTTGATGATTGCGGTCACGCATCACCGCGGTTTTTGGGACAATTTGATTCATTACAGCGTGTCGGAAGAGTTGGCGTGGCACGCACGTCTGCCGATTTTATGTTTGCACAGCGACGATAAAGCGTTGAAAATGAAGAACTTAGAGTTGAGACTTGAAGAAGAATTGGCGGCTTAGTCGGAATGTAGCGCGACCTTAAGGTCGCGTTACGTTTTAGGACCCCTCAGTATTTTAGGATTTTTATAATTTAGAAAAGCATGAAAAATAAAGCAACGATATTAGTAACGACGGATTTATCATCCAATTCAAAAGCAGGCATTCGTTTTGCGATTCAATTGGCGGCACAAACCCACAGTAAATTGGTTTTTTACCGCGTCATTGAATTGTTAACGCCCACTTCTTGGAGTAAAGAAGACGCGATTGCCTTTGTGGACACGACGATAAACACGGGTAAAGAACAATTAAACGCGTTTTTAAAAGCGATTTATGCGCAATATCCAACGCCAAGTACGCCATACGAAGTTGTCGTTGAATTGGGAACAGATGTGGACAATTTGATTATCAATTACGCTAAAGACATTTCGGCAGATTTTATTTGCATGAGTACGCGTGGAGCGGGTATTTTAAAAAAATTTGTTGGTACCAATGCGTCGTCTTTGGTGAGTTTTTCGTCGATTCCCGTCATTGTGGTGCCTGAATATTACCATACAAAACGCATTGCAAAAATTGGTTATGCCTCCGATTTTGAGCATATTGACCAAGAAATGCCGATTGTTCAGGCATTTTCGGCGTCTCTGAATGCTCAATTAGACGTTTATCACTTCAATTATAAAGTTTATGATGCCAGCACGAAGGACGTTTTTGAATGGATTAAAGATAAATACGCGGCAAAAAATACCGTTTTTCACGACCCCGAAATCTGCCTCGATTACTCTTTAGTGGAGAATTTGCAACGGATTGTTGACAAAGAAAAACCGTCCATTCTGGTCATGTTTACCCAACAAAAAGACAATTGGTTGGAACGCTTTTTCTTTGAAAGCAAAGCCGTTAATATGTCTTTTGACAGCAAAATTCCTTTGTTGACAATGAGTAAAAATAGAATTAAAAATTAAGAATTGGGCGAGGATGTGGCGCGACTTTAAAGTCGCGTTACGTTTAGGACCCCTCAGTATAAACGGCATTTTCAACGAAAAAAGCTCAACAACTACGTGTTATTGAGCTTTTTTTGTAAAAAATACCGTTTATACTGAGGGATCCCTTTTTCTAAACCCAAACGATAAAAATCTTTTTCCCTTTGTATTCAATCCATTCCGAGTTCCACGTTTTAACTTCTTTATGGTCAAAAACAATTAAATACCCTTCGGTCAAATGCAGTCTATCCAAATAATCATTCATTTGTTCCAAACCTCTTTCGTGTGCCGCTTGCCCGCGCCAAATCTTCAATTCTGCGACGTATTTATGCTGATAAAACGTGATAGTAACGTCCAAACGGCGTTCTTCTGAAATTTCGACCTCTTTAAAATCGTACCCATGCCCGTTCAAAATAGGGCGCATAAAAGCGAGAAAAACCAACCGCCCATTGTGTTCCAAAAAATCGCGGTCGTGTTTGCTGTGCTGTTCGTGCATATATAGTTGAAATTTCATTAAAGCCATTTCTATGTTGAGCGCATTATTAGCCAGCTTAAAATTTTGACCAATTGTATGGTTTGTGAGTGCCGTCCCTAATTTTGTCTTCGCTTTTGACATCATATATTGGTAAATCAATTCTTCATAAATTCTATTATGAATCCTCACACCCCGTCCATTTTTTAAAATGCCGTGCATCATCCCCAAATTTACAATTGGGTCGTGAATATTATACCCGTCATATTCGCCATTGAACAACATCCCGTTAGCGATTTGATACAATTGAGGGTTGTTTTCCAAGTTCTTGATGAGCGATTCAAAATTGGTATTCGTCTCTAAAATCAAGTTTCTAATCGTCCATTCAAAGTCTTTTTCCGTCCATTCTTTAACTTCTTTGGTTGGTAAAACGTCTTCATCCATCATTTTACACAATTTGCTCACCAAAAATGGATAGCCCGAAGTGTAATAAAACAAGTTTTCCGCCATCGCTGCCGTGTCCATTTTTACGCCGCGTTCCGCAACATAATCGTCCAACATCGGCTTAATTTCAAACGGTTGCAAGTTCATATCCACCTTAAACTCAGCCGCAATATTCCACGGGGAATTGTAAGTTTGGGCTTCATCGGGACGTATTTTTAGCTTCAAAGACTTGACATCATGCAGACCCGCGAGAACGACGGCGTGAAACGTTTTCCTTTTACTCCGCGTCAAATACTTATTTCTCAACATGGCTAAAAAGCTGATAAACAATTGATTATTGCTACTTTTATCCACTTCGTCAATAAAGACAATGGCGCGTTTCTTCGTTTTTTCAGCGATTAAAGTAATGGCTTCAGACAAATCTTCCAAGTTATTTATCAAGGCAGCTTGCTCTAAGAACCATTTTTTTAAGCGTGGCGGTGCATCGTAGGATAATAATTTGACGAATGTTGAGCAAAACAACTTTTCATCTTGAAAAATAATATCGCCAATGCCTTCAAAACTGATGTTGAAGACAAGGTATTTCCCTGTATTTTCAAGTTGCGTTTCTAAGGTATAAAAAGTGGTCGTTTTGCCATATTGACGCGGGCGGTTGATGATGAAATAGTTGCCTCTATCTATCATTTCACAGACTTTTTCCAATTTGTGCGACACATCCGCCATGTAATGCTCATGTGGATGACACAGCCCCGTTATATTAAATTCTTTTCCCATGTTTCAAAAATTTATTGAAATTATGAGCAAAAATACACCGAAAAGTCGAATTTAAAGTAGCTTTTTTACCTGAGAATGCCATTTATACTGAGGGGTCGCTATTTGAATTAAAAATTAAAGCACGAGACATATAAAACATTAATTTTTAATTCCAAAAATGTGTGAATGATGTAACTTATTAAAAAAATTGTGTAACGATAAAGCACTAAGTTAAGCGGAACTTTGCCCTAAAGTTCATGCTTTACACTTGTTGTTAGTTGATAATCAATCGTTTATGAAATGTGTTCACTCTACGAGTCAAGTAGAAGGCGTTCTGTGCGTCTGTTACAAATATGTTGAGCCTAACGGCTCAATTAGTGGGCGTCTGATTGAGCCGTTAGGCTCAACATATTTATAACAGCACTAATTTAGGACCCCTCAGTATTTGACTCGTAGAGTCAACACATTTCATAAACGATTGATTACCAATACACAACAAGTCTTTTATTAAACGCACCTATTATGAAAAATAATTCATCAAAATTAGACGACATCAAACGTCATTTGGCAATGTTTTTTTTACTAACACCGTTCCTGTTTTTGTTTGTTGGCAGCACGATTCAAAAGAAATCATTTATCGAAAAATTGGCGGCTGAATACGTCAATGATGAAGCGAATAACGCTTTAGTTATTGGCATTATTCGCAATGGCAAACAAGAGGTTTTCACGTTTGGAGAAACTGAGAAAGGCAACCAGAAAAAGCCGAATGTGAATGCGATTTTTGAACTCGGCACAACGTCCGAAGTATTTACCACGTCGCTTTTGGCACTCTTGGAGTCCGAAGGAAAAATCAGCAGTTTGGAAGGTGTTCAAGACGTTTTAAAAGGCAGACTCACCGTACCTTTTTACCAACGGATTGTCTGCAAACCACGCGCAATAACCGACCGTGACAGCAACCGTTTTAAAAGCAATAACTGCTATCCCGACCCGCAAGACGCGCCACAAATGATGGTTTTATGCGACTTAGCGACCCATTCGGCGGGTTTGCCGACAACGCCGTTCGCGGATATTTTCGACCCGAAAAACACGTTTTCGACCTATTCTTTGGACAGTTTGAACCGCGACGTGAGTGAATTACCACCCAATAAAGCGTTTGGTTATGAACACAATTATTCGATGCTTGGCATGGGTTTATTGGGCGAAGCGATGGCTGTAAAAACGGGAAAAGACTACGAAACGCTCCTCCAAGAGAAGATTTTGGGACCCCTCAGTATGAGGCATACTTTTACGACGCCGACGGTCGAACAAGCCATTTTATTCCTAAATGGGCATGATTCAAAAGGCAAAGCGGTCAATCACAGAAATTACAATGCATTAATGCCCGCCGCAGGTATTCGGTCGAGTGTTCCCGACTTGTTGACCTTCTTAAATGCTAATTTGACACCTACGACAAAATTTAATATCGCACTAAGCGAAACCCACATTCCACGTTTATATACTGACCACACCAACAAAGATTATATGGTCGGTTGGGGTTGGATTTCAAAACAAATCAACGATAAAAGTAAAAAACGCTTCTATTGGCAATGTGGCGAACAAGGTGGTTTTGCCACTTTTATGGGTTTCGATAAAGAAAGCAAAATCGGCGTCGTGATTCTATCAAACAGCGCAAATCGGACGGACGATATGGGTTTTAAAATATTAGAATACCTTGAAAACGCGCCGAAAACGGCTTTCAAGGATTAAAGAGGGACTCCTCAGCATAGGGCGTCTTCACGGCATCTTGGACAACGGGAAATGCCGTTTTTATCAAAAAAAGCCGCTTATACTGAGGGGTCCCTTTTTTAGCTTGAAGCTAATAGCTATCCGCTTAAAGCTATTTTCCCAATGTGTGAATCATGTAACTTATTAAAAAAATTGTGTAACAGTAACGCTTTCGATTAGGCGCACCTTTGCAGTACGTTGAGTAGGTGTATTTGCGAATTCATTCGTAAATACATTTAACGCGACCCTAATTCTAAAGAAAAAATTCACCTTTTTAACTAAAAAAAATAATGAAAAGCATCATAAAGTTAATCACACTTATTGTCTTAATCACCATCGTTTTTACGCCTGAAACAGCAACGGCACAAAACCAAAAACTCTACCCTGTCGTAAGTGCTATTACATTTAAAACGAATATGCGAAAATTGTGGGAAGAGCATATTTTTTGGACGCGCAACGTCATTTTTTGCTTAGTTGACGACCTTCCAGGCAATGTTCAGGCGGTGAAACGGCAATTGCAGAATCAAATTGACCTTGGCAATGCCATCAAACCTTATTATGGCGACGCGGCGGGCGACCGATTAACGGAACTTCTGTACACGCACATCAACACGACAACCGAGATAATCAAAGCGGCAAAAATGCGCGATACCGCAGTCATTAATGATGTGAATAAAAAGTGGTTTGCGAACGCGGATGAAATAGTTAAATTTCTGCATAAGTTGAATCCCGATTGGACGACTGGCGATTTAAAAAGTATGCTCAACGAGCAAATGAAATTGACCGCCGATGAAGCTGGTGAACGCCTCAAAAAGAACTACGATGCGGACGTTATTGCCTTCGATAAAGTGCATGAAGGCGTGTTGAAAATGTCTGATACGCTGTCTGACGGGATAATTATCCAATATCCAAACAAGTTTAAAACGGTTTTAGCGGTCAAAACGGTCGTTAAAACACCAGTTAAAGCAACTAAGAAATCGACAAAAAATAAGTAGTTAAAACTTACGCGGCAACTAAAATTGCCGACTACTTTCAAGAAATAGTATTTTAGAATATTGTGTCCTTTACCTTGCCTAAATGGCGTCTATTGAATAAATAGGTGCCATTTTTTTTGTTTTAAATCGTTCATAATCAAGTGTTTAAAGCCTTTTTCTAAAAATTTTAGATGTGTGAATAATACAACTTATTCTAAGAATTATGTAACAGGACCCCTCAGTATAAACTGCATTTTTGCACTATAATTTAGTTAAAATTAAAATTGATGAAAAATGAAAAACGTCCCTAATCAATCCGTTGCAAACGATGCCCCTAAAAAAGAAAAAGCCATTACCAACAAAGCCCAAAAACAGGTTGTGGATGGCTTGTGCGACTTGTTTTTAGAAGGACTTAAAGATGTGTATTGGTCGGAAAAAGCGCTTCTAAGGGCAATGCCCAAAATGATTAAAAACGCCACTTCGGATGCGCTTACATCCACACTTTTGCGACATTCGGAGATGGAACAAGGGCATATCACGCAGTTGGAATCCGTTTTTTGCGCCATTGATGAAAAGGCAAAAAGTAAGAAATGCCCGCTTATGTCAAGCCTCATTCGGGAAGCCGAAAAAGCGATGAACAATGCCGAAAAAGGCATGGTG
>JAYUKJ010000924.1:0-2165 GCA_043764555.1 Saprospiraceae bacterium | reverse complement strand
CGCACGTTTTAGGCGCTATTGTCGCTGCCGCAATCAAGCCGCACGGCGCACCACCGCAATTCAACGCGTCGTTTCTGATGATGATATTTTGTAAAATAGTATCACAAGTCCTTGAATCTGAAACAGTTACGCGATACGTACCCGCCGCCAAACCCGTCCGATTTTGTGGCTGATTGTTGCCACTCAAATCCGACCAAGCGTATGTCAAAGGCGCCGTTCCACCGTTCGTATTGAGCGTAATTGAACCCGATTCCGTACACGTTTGAGGCGTTACCGTTGCCGAAACCGTCAAATTGCACGGCGTTCCACCGCAATTTATCGCTTCGCTTCTGACAATAATATTCGTCAAAACGGTATCGCAACCCGCGCCGTCCGACACTTTAACGCTGTAAGTTCCAGCCGCCAAACTTGTCCGCGTTGCCAAGTTTTCGTTCGTCGTCAAATCTGACCAATCGAAAGTGTAAGGCGCACGTCCACCCGACATCGTGATTTTAATCGTTCCACCAATGGCTTCGTTGCCCAAGAATCCGCAAATTTTAGGCGTTGCCGCGACCGAAGCCACCAAACGACAACCCGTATTTCCACCGCAATTCACGGCTGAATCTCTAACCGTTATTTGCTCGATAATTGTATCGCAAGTCGTTGATTCTGAAACAGTTACGCGGTAATTACCGACTGCCAAATTCGTCCGATTTTGTGGCTGATTGTTGCCCGTCAAATCCGACCAACGCACCGTTGTAGCCGCTGTATTTCCTGAAATATTTAATGTAATCGTACCATTTGTTGCACAACGTTTCGGCGTTGCCGTCGCATTAACAACCAAATTGCACGTAGAAGTCGTACATTCATTCAAAATCGCAACCGTCAATGTGTCCTTGCAACCGACCGAATCCCGCACCACAACCGTGTAAGTTGCCGCTGCCAATCCCGTTCTATCTTTAACATTATTGGTTCCAATAATATCTGACCAATCAAACGTGTAAGGCGCACGACCGCCCGTTGCCGTGAGCGAAATTTTACCCCCCTCAGTACAAGAGCGATTTTGGACCGTCGGCGTAGCCACAACCGTGCAAGCTGCCGTCGGACAATTCCGCGCTTCGTCTTTAACACTGATGTTATAAATCGTTGATTCACAACCATTTGCATCCGAAATCGTCACTGAATACGTGCCAACTGCCGCGTCCAAACGGTCTTTAGGTTGATTAGAACCCGTCAAATCCGACCATTTGTAAGTGTAGTTTGTCCCGCCATTTGTGCCAACATTGCCACCCGAAACGGTCAACAAAATGCGTCCAACCGTTTGGCACGTTTTCGCTTTCGCATCCGCCGTTGCCGTGATGATTGTTGGATTTTTGACCTCAAAATTTGACGTTGCCGCCAAACAACCGTTGGCATCCCGCGCCTCAATCAAGTACGAACCGACCGATAATTGACCATTCGTAACCGTCTGAGAATTCGCTGTACGTTTTATAATTGTGGTTAGCGTCGTAGGATTCACTGTGAAGGCGATTGTGGCGTTCGTTTGACCGACGCAAGAGACGAAAACAGGCGGCGCGATTGACACATTACCATTAGTTGTTTGGTATAAAATGCTCGCAATCAACGCCGTTTCCTCCGTAATCGTCACCGTCACCGTTTGCTTACAGCCGTTCGTCAAATCGGTTACAAAAACGTTGTAAACACCCGCGCGCAAATCCGTCCGTGTCGCCAATTCACCCCAACTGTACGAATAATTACCCGAACCGCCCGTGACGTTAATCGTTGCCGCGCCGTTTGTCTGTCCGCAAGTCGCTTTTTTCGTCACCGTTGCCGTCACGTTGAAGTCATTGCGTTCCAAAATCACGACCGAAACGATTGAAAAACACGTCAATACTGAGGGGTCCGCCACCGACACGCTGTAAGTTCCCGCCGCCAAATTCGCCCGCGTTGCACCCGTGCCGCCGTCGTTCCAACGGTAGTTCAACAATTCATTGCTGAATTTCGCCGTGCCGTTTGATTGACCGCACAAAGCCGCCGTCAAAATCGGCGCATTAACCGTCGGTGCATTCGTATTATTGACCGTAATGTCCTTCTCAACAAAACAATTTGGCTCGTTTGCCAAAGCGATTTTCACTTTGTAAACACCCGCCGTCAAGTTAGAAGCCGTTGCGGATGTCGAAACATTT
>JAYUKJ010000923.1:0-2165 GCA_043764555.1 Saprospiraceae bacterium | reverse complement strand
AGTCCTTATGCGGATTTTAAATTGACTAAAGGTTGTAACCAATTCAAAATCAACATTTTAGAAAATAGGACTCCTCAGTATCATTGGGTATTTTAGGGAACGTTCCCCAAAATTGGGAACGTTCCCTAATTCAAAATCAAGAATCAAAATAAAATATTCATGCATTCAACAGCTATTTTTATGACTCAATTATACGGATGGCAAACGCTGATTGATGCGGGTTTGAAACCCGCGCCAAGTTGCAATTAAGTAGTCATAGCGTTTATTTATGACTACCTACTTATATCATTCATAAGTTTATCATTCAGCATTTTCTACAACTTTTGGCGGCATTAAAAGTCCGTCAATTTTTTGACACCAACTTTTTCATAAACAACAATGAATAAAAAAATACCTCTATTACTAAGCACATTTTGTGCTTTACTCTTTACTTCTGCTCAACTTTTTGCAGAAATCAAACTACCCGCCATTTTTGGCAGCAACATGGTTTTGCAACGGGAAACGGACGTTGCTATTTGGGGAATAGCCGACACAAACGCCGCCGTTACTGTTATTACTTCTTGGAATGATAAAAAATATGAGACCAAAGCCGACAGCAACGGACGTTTTAAACTGAAAGTTTCGACTCCCAAAGCGGGTGGTCCTTACAACGTAACGATAAGCGACGGCACAGCGGTGACGCTTGAAAACGTGTTAATCGGTGAAGTTTGGTTATGTTCAGGGCAATCAAATATGCAAATGCCGATGAAAGGGTATAACAATAGCAATCAACCCGTTTTGGGCGCGATGGATGCCATTCAAGAATCAACGAATCCCACTATTCGCCTTTTTAATGTCGGTATGAATGCAAGTCTTACGCCACGGGATGATTTTAAAGGAAAATGGGATATGGCAAACCCCGAAACGACGCATGGATTTAGTGCCACTGCGTACTTTTTCGGACGCCATTTGCAAAAAATACTCAATGTTCCCGTCGGATTGATTACGTCAAGTTGGGGCGGCACGATGGTTCAACCTTGGATAAATGACGACGCTTGTAAGGAATTTGAGTTTTATAAAACACTGAAAAGAGATTCTATTTTACCAAAGGTCGGCGCACCAAGAACACCCACTGTATTGTTCAATGCCATGATAAACCCGATGGTCGGTTATGGTATTCGCGGCGCCATTTGGTATCAAGGCGAATCCAATAAAGGGGAGCCAGAAGCTTATCAAAGACTGTTTCCTGCCATGATTCGCGGCTGGCGGGCGAAATGGGAACAGGGTGATTTTCCTTTCTATTATGCACAAATTGCACCGCATACCAAAAATGATGTCTTGCCAAATGGTGGATTTATACGCGAAGCCCAACTCAAGTCTGCCACCGCCGTTCCGAATGTCGCTATGGCAAGTACGATGGACATAGGTGAGCAATTCTGTATTCACCCTGCCAATAAAGAAAAGATTGGAAAAAGATTGGCACAATTGGCATTGTATCAGACTTACGATGTGAAAGGTATGAGTCCGTATAGCCCCACTTATAAAGCGGTAACATTTAAAAATGACACCGCAATTGTTACTTTTGATAACGCCCCGTATGGGTTATTTTCTTACGGAAAAGAGCTGTCGCTTTTTGAAGTTGCAGGTGAAGATAAAGTTTTTCATCCCGCCAAAGCGATCATTGTTAAAGATGGCATTGTGGTCAAATCTGAATTGGTGGCGCAGCCTGTTGCCGTGCGCTATGCTTTTAAAAACTTCGTCATTGGTGATTTATATGGTGGCAACGAGATGCCCGTTTCGTCTTTCAGGACGGATGATTGGGTGCGGGATAAGTGAAAATAATGAAGAAAAGATTTTTCTAACACGAGGAAAAAATATTTACAAAGGTTTTCGTTGCTGAAATGGTCATTCTAAAAAAAGGAAGACCCCTCAGTATAAATGCGCTTTGTAACGCGTAAACAAGGTTAAAGTCAACATATTCAAAAAGAAAAGATGCGTAAATTCATACTTCTTAGTATAATTTTTAATGTTGTTTGGTTTCGGGCACAAGCCCAAGTCCGAACTGTTCAGCTACTCGACACAAGCTGGCGTTTTGTTAATCACGATATCAATGCAGCCACGCTCAATCAACTTGATGATGCGACTTGGCAACAAGTCAATGTGCCACATGATTGGGCAGTTTTGGG
>JAYUKJ010000922.1:0-26859 GCA_043764555.1 Saprospiraceae bacterium | reverse complement strand
CGATGATGGTGCGCGATTATGGTTTGAACAAACCAACAGGTACGTTAAATTCACCATTCGACAAGCGCCCTGCTTACCAATTTAAAGACAAAGCGTTGACGGATTTCCCTTCGGGCAATTTCCCCGTTTCGGCTTACGTATTTACCAATAACAATATTGGCTATTCGACAAACCTAAGTTTGGAAGTAAAACGCAACTGGACGGGTGGTTTATATACAAGTTTGGGCTATAATTTCGGTCAATCTTTCGACGCAAGCTCGATTTCGGCGGAGATTTCTTCGGATGCTTATGACCGCAATCCTGCTTACGGCAACGTGAATCAAGCCGTGTCTGCGCCTTCATTGTACGGTAATTTGCACCGTTTTGTGGGTGTTGCTGCGAAAAAATTTAGCTACAACGGCGGTAAAATGGCAACAACATTTTCAGCATTTTTCCAAGCTGCAAAAGGTGGCCGTTTCAGCTACACGTATTCGGGCGACATCAACGGCGATGGTTCGGGCAACAACGATTTGATATTTATTCCGACCGATGCACAGCTTGACCAAATGACGTTTTCGGGAACAGCCGCAGAAGGGGCAACTCAAAAAGCAGCGTTTAAGGCCTACATCAATCAAGACAATTATTTGAAAGACAATCGCGGTGAAGTGGTTGAAAAATACGGTTTGTTGAGTCCGTGGTTTTCAAATATTGATTTGAAAGTCATGCAAGATTTCAGTTTTGAGGTGGCACCAAGTAAGATGCATACGATTCAATTCAGCTTGGATTTGTTGAATGTTGGCAATTTAGTGTCGTCAAAATGGGGTGTGCGTCAGCAAGTAGCGAACACACAACCCGTCGGTGTATCGGTCAATGCGGCGGGTGTTCCCGTTTATTCATTCGATAAAGCATTGACAAGTACGTTCGTCAACGATTTTAACCTCGCTTCGCGCTGGCAGTTGCAGTTGGGTGCGCGGTATATTTTCTAAATCAAAAAAGGCAGCAAAAATCATTTATAGAAAGAAAAAGGGACACTTCAGTGCTTTATACTGAGGGGTCCCTTTTTTTTATTCTTAAAAAAATTTCTGTGGTCACACGGTTTTAGTAGCTTTAACAATATCCTAAACGTTTTTGACAAACGCAAAAAATCACGATGAGCAGGGCAATTAATAATGGGCAATCGGTAGCGTCAACGAGGCAATAACTTCTTTTTCATTCAAATTTTTCAAATCAAAAGTCGCGCGTTCGCCATAAATCATTTGCAGTCTTCTCCGTGTGTTTTCGACGCCAATTCCGCTATTTTTTGGGTCATATACTGAGGGGGCCTCTTTTTTCAATTTTCCCGAATTAATGACGTTTATTATCAGAAAATCACCTTTTAGTTCGCTGTTAATTTTTATAAAAACGCCTTCTGACGAATCTTTTAAGCCGTGTTTGATGGCATTTTCGACTAAAGTTTGAATGACAATTGGCGGAATTTTAAGGTCGAGCGTGGCGTCTGAAATGTCTAATTCGGCGTTCAGTTTTTTGCCAAATCTAATTTTTTCCAATTGCAAATATTTTTCGACGACTTCAATTTCTTCGGAAAGTGGAACGACATCGCGTTTCTCATAATTCAAGGTATAACGCATCAAATCGGACAGTAAAAGCACAGCATCTGAGGCGGTATCTTTTTTCATCATTGCCAACGAGTGAATACTATTCAAAGCATTGAATAAAAAGTGAGGATTTAATTGAGAGCGTAAATTAATGAGTTCCAAGTCTTTAGCGCGGTTTTCAATAGCGAGTTTTTCAACCGCATTTCGGCGCATATTGAGTGCCACGTGGTAAAAATTGTACGCCGCAGTCCAAATAACGTAAGCCATGAATTTAAACCATTGGGCATTTATATTAAATTGACGAAGAACTATTGCCAAATCACCTTCCCTTCCCTCGTTATTATAAACGCGCCCAAAAGGGTTGTCTTCTATTTGTAGCATTGATTTAAACATCTCAAAAAAAGGTATCTTATCGCTTAGGATAAAACGGCAAAAAAGGTCCAATACGGTCATAATTACGGCACTTACAACAATCTGAACACTCGTAAACTGAAGTGATTTTTGACTAAAATTCAATTTTTTATGCACGTAACGATAAGTACCCGTGATGAGTATTATCCAAAATAGAAAAGTTGAAATTAGTACCAATCTGTATCCGAAACTCAATGCCAAAAAAACGGGATGTGTTAAGCATTGAACAGTGTAATGAAACACCCAAACGGAGATATTGAGCAACCAAAATAAGCGTGCGTTGTAATTCATAATGTGAAGCGGATTTGCAAAGCGTAAACAGTTTTCTAAAATATTGTGCAAAGTATAAAGACAATGTGGTTTACAAAAGGATGCACGGTTTTATATTTTAAAAAATACGTTCGTCGAGAAATACAAACAAAAAATCCGATGAACGGCGTCGTTCATCAGATTTTTTGATTCGTCTCAATTTTGATAAATTGCCTAAAAAAGCGTCAAAATTGTGCTTTATACTGAGGGGTCCCTAAATTTTCTAAAATTGAAAATAAATGAACGCATTGGCACTAAATGTGCCGAAAAACGCTACTAAAAGCATCAACGTCGCAAAAGCCGCAACGCGGAAAGTTGGGTTTTCAAGTGCCAATTCCTGCAAGTTTTTCCAATTGTTGTGGATAATTTCAGCCGTCAATAAAATAAAAATCAAACCGAAAGCTTTAATCACGACGAATTTATCTGTCACGGTACCCCAATTCATGCCTTCCAAAATCGAAATTTTCCGAATCATCTGCCAAGCCGTTGTGAAATCGGCAGCGCGGAAAAATATCCACGCAAAGCACGTCAAACAATAGACAATCGCAATATCAATCGCGTTTTGCAACCATTTTGGCATCCGCAAAGCGTCTTCTAATTTGCCAAAAGGTGGACCTAAAAGCCGTTGTAGAATCAAATAACTGCCGTGCAAAAATCCCCAAAAAACGAACGTCCAATTGGCACCGTGCCACAAGCCGCCGATAAGCATGGTGAGCATATTGTTCCGAAAAGTCATGAGTTGTCCACCACGATTGCCGCCCAATGAAATGTACAAATAATCGCGTAGCCACGACGACAAAGAGATGTGCCAACGGGTCCAAAATGCCGAAAAATTCTTTGAAAAATACGGCGTTCGGAAGTTCCACGGGAAGTCAAAACCCATCATTTGCGCCAAACCGCAAGCGATATTTGAGTAGCCAGAGAAGTCGCAATAGATTTGAAACGAGTATAAAAACACGCCAATCAAGCACGACAATGAGCTAAAATTGTCGGGAAATGCGAAGATTTGGTCGACAAAAGGCGCCAACGAATCGGCGATTGCCACCTTTTTGAAAAAGCCCCAAAGGATTTGCGCCAAGCCTTCAATAAAACGGTTCCAAGAAAACAAGCGGTCGCCCGTTTGAAATTGCGGTAAAAACTGACGCGCCCGCACAATCGGTCCCGCAACGAGTTGAGGAAAGAATGAAACGAAAGTCGCATAGCGGAAAAAATCGCGCTCGGCTTTGATTTCTTTCCGATAGACATCAATCGTGTAACTCATACTTTGGAACGTATAAAACGAGATGCCAATGGGCAAAATAATGGCAAATTTCTCCCAATGCGCCGCATAATCGGCTGACATAAAGGCTTTAACGAACGAATCAGCGAAGAAATTGAAGTATTTAAAAAAGCCCAAAAAGCCCAAATTCGTCAAAACAGAAATGAAAACCATGCGTTCTTTCTTCTCCTCAGTTGGTGCATCTTCAATCCAAATACCGAGAGAAAAGTCCAAAACGGTCGTAAAACCAACAATGGCGAGGAATCGCCAATCCCACCAACCGTAGAAAAGATAGCTTGCCGCCAAGCAGAAAAACATTCGGGCGCGACCTTTCAGTAAGAAATAGGTCGGCATAAAAATGGCGATGAAAATGCCAAAAACAACACTGTTAAAAACCATAGTCTGTCAATTTATTCGTGGATTTGAATTTAATAACGTCGGCGAGGTTTAAAACCTCGCCGACGTTTATTCTCATTTTTCCACGTACTTTTTTAAATTTTCTCCTAAAATTTGGTAGCCTTTACCGTTCAGATGTATGCCATCGAGCGACAATTCTTCCCGAAGGGACCCCTCAGTATTTTTGAGTTTGGACGCCAAATCAATGTATGTAACCTTGTATTTTTTAGACAATTCAAAAATCTGTCCATTCAGTGTGTTGATGTCTTCATTTTTCATACCACTGCGGCGCAAATCGTTGTGAATGGGCAAAACACTTTCCACATACAGTTGCGTTTCGGGCGTCTCCTCTGTGATGCGTTTGACGATTTTTTCGTAATTTTCACCAATCGTACTGAGGGGGTGGAAAAGCAAATCATTAACGCCAATCAGTAGAAAAATCTTCTTGGGTTTTGCCTCAATAATAGGCGTCAATCGGTCTAAAATATCAAACGTGCCGTCGCCAATAATACCGCGATTGACGATGGCATCATTCTGCAACAATTCGCGCCACTCACATTCCGCAGTGATGCTATTGCCGAGCATGACTATTTGATTTTCTCTCATTTGCAACGTATTCAGATGGCTTGTTCGGTGGTTTTTCAAACTCACAATGCCTTGCCCCCGATTTTTGGCTAAGTAAAACAGATAGCGCGGACTGCCGATTCTAATCAATGCAAAAGCGATAATGCCGATAAAAATCAGATTGATGAAAAGTGAAAATTTGAGTAGTTTCGTCATTTTATAACAAGTCAAACCGTCGGCGAGGTTTAAAACCTCGCCGACGGTAGGTACATTAAATAATTACTTTACAACATCATCAATCGTCACCTTCACCGTATGTTCCGAGTGCTTGAAATTCTTATTCGGATTCACCATTTTGAACAATGCCAAAAACTGTTTTAAAATAAACGTCGGCATCGCAATCACTGAATCAAACACCGCTCTTGGCGCGTTTGACAATTTGAGTGTCCAAAAAACATTGGCGACAAAAACCGCAATTCCCACGGCTAAGACCGCCGAAACCGACCAATTCAAGAACAATCCCAATAAAAAACACAAGCCCGACAAGCCCACTAAAATGAACAAAGGCGGCGAAACGGTAATCAAACCAAACAAGAATTTGTTCCAATTGCCAAACAAACCTCTCAAAACAAAGCTCGTGGAATTGGGCAAATTCTGAAAATACGAAAACAACCAACGGCTGCGTTGCGTCTCAACTTGCCCCGCGTTGCTCACTTTTTCGTCGTAGCAAATCGCGTCTTTTGCATACACAATGCGTTCGCCTGCCCGAATGATGTGGTTTTGCAAAATCTTATCTTCTTGCATCATTTTTTTCCACAAATGCTGCCCCTCTTGAATCTCCTTTCCGTACAAATACGAGTTGTAAAGCGGCGTATCAACCGCCATGCCACTGCCCGAAATGACCGTCGAACTGCCCAATCTTGGCGGCACGAGACGCTCAATATAATTTTTGTAAAACTCGCCCAAAGAATCGGCCGCCGCCATTTTGTTATCTAAATTTTTCGCCGTGCGTTGTCCTTGAATTGCCTTTTCACCCGCGTTTGCCCATGCGTTGACTTCTTCCAAAAAATCAGGGTGTGCCAGATTATCGGCATCCCAAATAATGGTGTATTCATGCGGACTCACAAACCGTTCGGTGGCATAAATGATGGATTTTACCTTCAAATTCAAGCCTTCAATCGGTTTCAACAACGTGAATTTCGGGTGACTAATGTCCCAATCGCTCACATCTGCCCCGTCGGCAACGAGATAAACGTGATGATTTCGATGTTTTTGACGCAACAAAGACATCACCAAAGGCTTGGCAATTTCAATATTTTTATACGCCGTAATGATATTGGCGCAATCAAATTCTTTCAACGTCGTGCCTTGCGGAAACGTTGGTTTTGTATTATTTTTGGTAAATTGAGCCGCCAAAACGGTCAAGAATGGCAACACCAAAAAGAATGTTAAGATGGCCGAAATGATGTAAAAAAACAGCATGAGTTGTTAGTTTTAATGGCATTATAGGTTCTATGTCGCAAAATTCAAACATCTTAAATTCTCGAAGGGAATGTATGTTTATAGAAAAAACAAGGAATATTTTACCCAATCCCGAAGGGATTATATGTAAAAATAGGGTGCGATTTTACATATAATCCCTTCGGGATTGAGGTTCACTTCTTCATAAATTTCTATAAACATATATTCCCTTTGGGAATGTGAGACAAAATAAATTTGCGACATAAAGCCGATAATTCCGTTTTTAATTCCTTTTAAATTGTGGTGCAAGCGCGGATTGACTCGCTGGATTTTGTTTATAAATCTTTGAAAATGAATCTTTTATGTTCCAAACAATGGCTTTTATAAACACTTTCGCGTGTCCAGAAGGACCTCTCAGTATAAACGTCAAAACGTTCTTCGGAATGGCGACAAAAAGCATGAAAAGCGTGAACGCCAAGAAACCCAAACCGCTATAATTGCGCCGCATAAAATAGATGCGGTTGCGGTTGATGTAGTACGTTTTAAGCGTTGAAGACGCGCCGACAGTTGCCGATTCTTTGTGATAAACCCGCGCCCTTGGCTCGACATAAATTTCAAAACCTGCTTTGCGGATGCGTTCGCACCAATCGAGTTCTTCGTAGTACAAAAAGAAATTGTCAAACATCAATCCGACTTTTTCCGACGCTTTTCGGCTAATCATCATCGCCGCCCCGTGTGCGTAAGCCGTTGGCGTGGCGTCAGCATATTGCCCATAATCGCGTGTTTTTTCGCCAATTGTGGCGTTTCTTGCGGTCATTGGGTTCATTTGCGTCATACCTGCGTACTGAATCAAGTCGCCCGATGCGCCTTTCGATTCGTTGAAATAACAAATCAATGGCGAGACAATGCCCAATTTTGGACGCTTTTCAAAGAGCGCAACGAGTTTCTCAAGGGACCCCTCAGTAATTTCCGCATCGTTGTTGATGTAAAAAATAAAGTCGCCTTTTGCTTGTTGTGCCGCAAGGTTGTTACCGCCCGCAAAACCCAAATTGGCTTCCGAACGGATGCATTTTACTTCGGGAAAATGTTCTGACAAATAAGGATGCGGCGATTCCTTTGACGCATTGTCAACGACAAAAACTTCAAGGTTTTTATACGACAAATTCCGTATCGAATTGAGCAATTCGACCGTTAATTCCAGTCCATTATAATTGACGGTAATGATTGATATGAGTGGTGGCGTTCTCAATGTATGCTATTTATTTTTTATTAAGTTTTCTTTCTAAAATGCTGTAAGTGTTCCAATTACGGAGCAAATCTACTTCATTAAGGGCATAATGGCAAGTGGGAGACGTGAAATAGCCTATTTTGAGCAGAAAAGGAATGGTGAAAATTTATGATATTATGAGCTTCTGTCCGTGAATAAAGGCGTATTTTGCGCCTTTAAAAATTGCGTTTAAGATGAACAAGGGTGTTGATTTAAACGTTTAGTTTTCAATAAAAAGTGAAAATCAAAAATTAATCCAATGACCTTATACATCATCCGACACGGCGAAACGGCACTGAACCGTCAAAATATTGTGCAAGGAAGCGGCGTTGATTCCGACTTGAACGCAACGGGACGCCGACAAGCGCAGATGTTTTTTAACTATTATCAAAACGTCAATTTTGACTTGATTATCACGTCCGCCTTGAAAAGAACGCACCAAACGGTTGCGCCTTTTTTGACTCATCTATCTGTAAAGAATGCGCCTTTAATTGATTTTGGAACCGCTGATTCAGAGAAAATTAAGCAACGAAAATGGTTGCAATCTGCCGACTTGAATGAGATTTGTTGGGGCATCAATGAAGGTAAAGAGATTGGTACCGAAGCCGAAAGTTTCCACTTAAAACTCATGGAAGATTGGTCGGCGGGTGCCTACGATTCAAGGGTTGAAAAAGGTGAATCAGCGGCAGAACTGCGGGAACGCGTGCAAAAATTCGTCGATTTCATTAAGAAAACGGGTAAAGGGAAAAACATTTTGGTCTGTACGCATGGCAGAACGCTCTTATGTTTATTGACAATTTTGACCGAAGGTCCCCTCAGTAAAATGAACGAATTTAAGCACCAAAACACGTGTTTGTATCAAGCGCATTTGGTGGGTGACGAGTTTATTTTTGAATTAGAAAACGACGTAAGACACCTTGCTAATTAATTATTGCCTATTTTTATTGATTATTTTTATTGATTATTTTTACGCACGTAATCAGTTTCAACGAGTCAAAATCAATTGTAAATAGACAATAAAAAATAACCAATAACGATGAGGAAAATTAAGGTATGCGCGGTTAGTTATTTGAATACAAAGCCTTTTTTGTACGGCATTTTTCAAAGCGCGATTCAGCACCAAATAGAATTAAGTTTGGAGATTCCCTCCGTGTGCGCGGCCAAATTACAGTCGGGCGAGGCGGATTTGGGACTCGTTCCCGTCGCCGTGATTCCTAAATTGGATACGCCACACATCATTTCGGATTATTGCATCGGTGCAATCGGTGCCGTAAAAACCGTCTGTATCTACTCAAATGTGCCTTTGGAAGACGTAAAAACCCTGTATTTAGACTACCATTCACGCACTTCGGTCGCTTTAACGCAATTGCTTTTAGAAAAATATTGGCACTTAAATCCCGTTTTGTTGGACTCCAAAGACGGCTATATCGACAGCATCGGCGGCACAACGGCGGGTTTGGTCATTGGCGACAAAACAATCGGTTTGGACAAACGCTTTAAATATATTTATGATTTGGGTGACATTTGGCAACGTTACACGGGGGGGATGCCCTTCGTTTTTGCGGCGTGGGTCTCCAATCGAACATTGCCCGCAGACTTTATAAAACAATTTAATAAAGCGCTTCACGTTGGACTTGAACACATTCCTGAATTGATTTATATACTACCAACTCAAGAAGCAGGTTTCGACCTCAAAGAATACTTTACGCACCATATTTCTTACGATTTGGACGCCGCTAAAAAGGTCGCTTTGCAACGTTTTTTAAAAGAAATCGGGATGGTAACGCCCGTTGAAATGGGTTAATCGTCCACCATTTTTACTGTTTTTTATCTTTTATTTGACCCACAATTACTACGCAATCCTTCTCTAATCTACCTCTTTCTACCATTTTAAGGGTACTAAAATGACCGCAGCGCATTTTTTTTCTACCCTAATCAGCAGAAAATAACATTTTAAGGCTACCCAATGGGACTAATTTTCTAATTTTACACGCAATTAAAAAAACGCGTGTAAAAATGGAAAACCTGTCGCCCAATCAAAAAGCCGTTCGGCGTTTGCTCCGAAATCGTCCCGCCTTGTTCGGTTTGGCAGTCATCGCCTTGTCGGTTTTGACGGCGATTTTGGGTTACGCAATTGCGCCCGATTCGACGACCGATACCAATGATCAAGTGCCGACGGTGGCGTTAAAAAATCCAAATTTTACGGTAAAAATGTTGGCACTGCGCAAAAATCGAACGATTGAAACGCGCGGTTTTATCGGCAAAATGCTCTTTGGCTCGCCAAATCCAATGGAATATGTGCCGATAAATAATTTTGAAATTAAAAATGATTCCCTTTTTGTTGAAAAATACGCGGGTGAAGACCCAAATTCAGGCAAAATACTGAGGGGTCCTTCGGCGGCTTTTCACGTGGCAGACGTGGCGTTTGCGGTCAATGCGGACGAAAAAATTGTCCGAGAAGGCGTGAATTTCAGGTTTAAAAATGCGGAAAATCAACCACAAGTCGCTGATACTGAGGGGGTTAAAAAAATAGTTCAATCGCAGATTTTTGATAAAACCTATCAACTCGGAACCGACAATTTTGGACGCGATACGTTAAGTCGCCTGCTCCTCGGCGTTCGGATTTCGCTCTTAGTCGGCTTGATTGCCGTCGTTATTTCCTTGACAATCGGCATTTTACTGGGTGCTATGGCGGGTTATTTTGGCGGTCGAACGGACGATTTAATCATGTTGCTCATCAACACCATTTGGTCAATTCCGACGATTCTGCTCGTTTTTGCCATCGTTTTGGCCTTCGGACGCGGTGTTGGTATTATTTTTTTGGCCGTCGGACTGACAATGTGGGTGGACGTTGCAAGGCTCGTGCGCGGACAAGTTTTGTCGCTCAAAGAAGTGCAGTTTGTGGAAGCCGCCCAAAGCATGGGTTTCAGTACGTCGCGCATTTTGTTGCGCCACATTTTGCCCAATGTTTTAGGTCCCGTGATGGTCGTTGCGGCGTCGAATTTTGCGACCGCCATTTTGATTGAATCGGGTTTGAGTTATCTCGGTTTTGGGATTCAGCCCCCGACGCCAAGTTGGGGGACGATGCTCAACGAAAATTACGGTTACGCAATTGGTGGCAAACCGATTCTGGCGATGATTCCCGCTTTTGCAATCATGATTATGGTCTTGGCTTTCAACCTCGTTGGCAACGGTTTTAGAGACGCTTTGGACGTTAAGATTCAGGATTAATGAGCCGTGGATTTACGTTGGATTTGTCCACTGATTTCACGGATTTTTATAGCTCATTAACCGTGATTAATTTTAGCTGCGGATTTACTTATTTAACGAATTTACGGATTGCAACGACTACATTTTAGTTCCTAAATCCGTTAAATCGCCTTCATACTGAGGAGTCCTAATTTTTCGTAAAAAATTGATTACTAACAAGTTACGCCCTTTTTTTATTAGAAAAAATAAAAACCCTTACGCTTAATTGCACTTATCTATTGTATTTTTTTACCCTATTTTTTAATTATAATCTACATTTTTATTAGTTGTTTTCAATTGAATTAATCGAACAAGGACCCCTCAGTATAAACGCTATTTTAAAGCGTTTTTGAGACTTTTTAGTGCCGATTAATTCAATAAATGTGCTTATTATTTTCTAATTTTCATTCATAAATTAGGCAATTAAATCGCCTCTTTTTTACCCAATTAGAAAGACCTAAAACGCTTATTTTTGAACTTCAAACAAAGAGAAAAACGATGCCACAGCAAGAAGATTCTGAACGTCAATTATTTCTAAAACAGTTGCAAATCAACCGTTTGTTGGACATAACGCAAGCTATAAACAACAATGTACATGCCGATACTTTGTACGTCATGTACCGTTCTTTTCTGAACTGGGAACTCGGTGTGCGCCAAATTGCCTTGTTTCTACCCGACGGTGACACGTGGAAATGCGTCATTACTGAGGGCGTCAAATTGGACACACTCGACAGTGACGTGCCGTTGATGTTGCCTAAATTTGGCAACACTATGAAAAAAGTGAACAATATGATTCACCCATTTACGAAGCAATTTGAGGTGGTGATTCCCGTTTTTCACAAAGAAGAATCGATAGCTTACGCGTTTATCGGCGGCTACGACGGTTCGGATTTTAGCAAATTGCAACTCATTACAACCATCACAAACATCGTTGCGGTGGCGATTGAAAACAAGCGTTTGTTCAATCGAAAAATTGAACAAGAGCGTTTTAAACACGAAATTTCGCTTGCAACAGAGATGCAAAACGCCTTAATTCCCGACAAAATGCCAAAAAATGAAGCATTTGAAGTATCGGCAATTTACAAACCGCACTTTGGCGTCGGCGGCGATTATTTCGATTGTTTCAAACTTCGCGACAATAGATATATGTTTATTGTGGCAGATGTTGCGGGCAAAGGTTTGTCGGCAGCGTTGTTGATGGCTAATTTCCAAGCCAATATGCACGCAATTGTCCGCAAGGCTTTGTCGCCCGAAGAATTTATTCGCCAACTCAACAAAGCCGTTTTTCGCGTTACGCAGGGCGACAAATACATCACACTTTTCGTCGCCGAATTAGACATCAAAACACGGCGTTTTCGTTACGTCAACGCGGGACACATTCCGCCCGTTTTGATAAAAAAAGGCGGTGAAATCGAGTGGCTCAAAAAAGGCTGCATGATTCTCGGCTACGAACCGAGCCTGCCTAAGCTCGAAATTGGCGAAGTAACGCTCGATTCCGACGCGATGATGGTCATTTTTACGGATGGATTGACGGATATTAAAAATCCCGACGGCACTGATTTTGATGAAGATATGCTCGCCGAATTCGTCGCGCAACACCAAAAAATCGGCGCCCGCGCTTTCAACGAAAAACTGATGGAACAAATCGACGCCTTCAAAGCGGGCGAAGATTATCCCGACGATATTACGGTTTTGACGTGTCGTTTTTTTGAAAAAATCGGCGTTTCGGCAGAAGAAAACGTCGAAAAACAGTTTTATACTGAGGGGTCCTCTTTAGCCACTTTTTAAATGTAAATTCGTAAATTCGTAAATTCGTAAAATATTGATAATCAATTATTTGTAAGCCAATAATCAATCATTAAATCGTTCGTTCAGCCATGCCAACAATAACGTCACAACCCAGTTTTTCGAGCATCGCTCAAAGTTTTATGCAAACAAAAGAGCAATTGATGCCCATCGAAACGCGCCGAAGTATGCTTTTTATCGGCATCCCGAAGGAGACGACTCTGCAAGAAAACCGCGTACCACTCGTTCCGTCGAGCGTTGCGACGCTAACGGCGCGCGGACACCGCATTGTAATAGAGTCGGGTGCAGGTGTTCAAGCGCATTTTAGCGACCACGAATACTCGGAAGCGGGCGCCGAAATTGCTTACAGCGCCGAAGAAGTGTTCAAAGCTGACGTGATTTTGAAGGTTGCGCCGCCAACTTTGGACGAAATCGACCTGTGCCATCCGAACCAAATTCTGATTACGCCGCTTCAAGCGCCGATAATTACGGAAGAATACGTCAACAAATTGCGCAAAAAACGGGTCATTGCGCTCGCCATGGAGTACATCAAAGACGATTTTGGCTCTTATCCAATCGTTAGAATTATGTCCGAAATTGCGGGAATGAACGCGCTCTTGACCGCAACTGAATTGTTGAGCACGAGTCGCGGCGGCATCGGTGTCTTGCTCGGCGGCGTTTCGGGCGTTCCTCCCGCGAAAGTTGTGATTTTGGGCGCGGGCGTTGTGGGCGAATTTGCGACGCGCGTGGCGTTGGGCTTGGGTGCGGAAGTTCGGATTTTTGACAATAATATTTACAAACTCATGCGGCTGCAAAACCAAGTTGGTCGCCAATTATACACGTCCGCGATAGACCCCTCAGTATTGACGCGTGAATTAATGACCGCCGACGCCGCAATTGGCGCGATTCACAGCGGAAACGGGCGCGCGCCGATGGTCGTGACCGAAGATATGGTGCAAAAAATGCGCGGTGGCAGCGTGATTATTGACGTGAGCATCGACCAAGGCGGCTGTTTTGAAACGTCGCGTTTGACGAGCCACGACAAACCGACTTTTCGCTACCACGACGTGATTCACTATTGCGTTCCGAACATCGCAAGCCGCGTCCCCCGCACGGCATCGAACGCGATTAGCAATATCATGATGCCAATTTTGCTGCGCTCGGAACAACACAACGGCATTTACAATTTGCTCACGCAAAGTCCTGGTTTACTCAACGGCATCTATATTTTCAAAGGTTCGTTAACCAATAAGTACCTAAGCGAGCGTTTCAATATGCGTTTTACGAGCATAGAATTGTTGATGACCTCAAGTATTTAACAGTGGTTTAGCGGCTTAAAGGTCAAATTGATTGACCAATTCGGGAACTAATGGACTCTTTTTTTAAGTTGCCTATTGCTTTTCTACCCAATTGGCGGTATTTTTGCACGAAGTATTTACAAAACTTATTAAAAATTTCATTTTCCACTTACTCTAACCATTCCCATGTCGGTAAAAAATAAAAGAGTTATACTTGTAGAAGACAATTTAGCGGATGTCGAACTCGTCCGCATTTCCGTCCGAGAACTCGAAAAACCAGTCGAACTCGTCCACGTCGGCGACGGACAAGAATTGTTAAACTTCCTAAAAGATGCGTCTCTCAACGAAATCGCGTTGATTCTGCTCGACCTCAATATGCCGCGCGTTAGTGGCATTGACGTTTTACGTCATATGCACGGCGACGAGCAACTGAAAAAAATCCCCGTTGTCATGTTCACGACGTCCAACAGTCGTACCGATATTTTGCGGTGCTACGAACTCGGTGCGAAGGCATTTGTCTGCAAACCACTCGATATTTTTGAGTTTAACAGCTCCATTCGGTCAATTGTTGAGTTTTGGACAGGCGTTAACATGCTGCCAACTTTCAGTTGATTCACTAAATACGTGTTTTTTGATTCAAAAAAAGGCTGCCTCGAAAGGGCAGCCTTTTTTTAGTTTAAAAATTGGGCAACTTTTGAAAAAGTTGCCCAATCTAAATCTTTTCAATCATTTTCAAAACCCCAATCGCGCATATCCACTTTGTGCAAAATATTGAGGCGCTCCACTTCATCTAACATACCCATGTTTGCGTGAACCTCCGCTTGTGTTTCAATAAAAACGCGCGTTTTAGCCGCTAAAGACTCACTAACTGAATAGACGCAATAGCCTTCCGCCCACTGAAATTTATTAAAACTGGATTGAAAATCGTGCAATTGATACCACCGCGTGGTCATCATTTTCAAAAAATGAAACGTTTCATGCGTGGAAACAAGCGGATTTTGAGCAAACAGAAAATGAACATGGTCGGACATTCCGCCGACGACGGCAACTTCACAACCTTGTTCGAGCAGTTGTTTCTCAATTTGATAATGAAGCATGGCTTCTAAAGGCTGGGAAATCGGCGTTTCAGGGTGCGTTTGCAAGATGCCGTGAATCCAAATTTTGAAAAAGGTATTTCTCATAATGTGCTGTTTTTCACCAAGTTATGCACAAATTTAAACAGTCTTTTTGGACTGACAAAGCGTTGATTTAGATTTATTATTTGCGAATAAATACTTTCTAAAATACGTCCGCACGTAAATTCTTTTTCAAAAAGGGACCCCTCAGTATAAACGGCATTTTGACGCGTTTTCACTCAATTTCACGCATAAAAAAAACGTCGGAAAGGCTTTTACCTCCTTCCGACGTTCGTTTTTATGAAACAAAAACGGTCATTTTATTTACCGCTTGCTTTCAATGCGTTTGGAATATTAGGCGCAATTGATTGGCAAAGGTTTTTACCATTTTTGTCTTGAATGTACAATTCGACACGGCGATTAAACTGGCGACCTGTATCATCTTGCGTATTTTGAGCAACGGGCGCGCCTTTACCATCCGCTTTAGTGCTAAGGCGACCTGCCTCAATACCCATCGCGACCAAGGTTCTTTTCGCCGCAGCTGCACGCCTCAACGACAAATCATCGTTGTAAGTAGCCGTACCTCTGCCGTCCGTATGCGCTGATAAAACGCCGACATAATCTTTGTTTTCTTTCAAAATTTTCGCCATTTGCGCCAATTCAGCTTTCGCTGCTGCCGTAATGTCCGCTTTATCGAAATCAAACAAAATCCAATTCAAATCGCAGCTCGGTGCCGCTGGTGCTGCCGCCGTTGCCGCAGGTTCAACCACTTTCGGCGTTTCAATCGCAGGAGGTGCAACCGTCACGGCCGTCGGTGCAGGCGTTCCGCAACCTTTGCCGAACATCCACCAACCCAACAAAGCCAACAATGGCAACAACAACCACCACCATTGGAAACCCGACGCAGCCGCCGCTTCCTCAACGATTTCAGGCGCTACGTAAACAGGTGCAGCCGCCTTAAATTCAGGAACCTTAACCTCAGGAACCTTAATTTCAGGGATTACCGCTGCAACTGCCGCAACCGCTGCTGCCGCAATAACTGGCGCAACGATAGGTGCTGCGACAATAACTGGTGTCGGTTGGTCTTTGTGCAAGCAGCTACGACCAACTTCGCGACCCGTTTTGTCTTTCAAAATGCTCATATAGTAGTCACCACGTCTGACCGTCGTGTACATATCCGCATTATTGAGATTTTTCAACGCACCCGACAATTCCTTATCGCGGTCTTGCGACGTGCGGAAGCCTTCGCTCCGCAAACGCACGCTGCCGTCGGCGTTGTAAATCGCAAAATAAAATTGACCATTACTGTGCTTGAACATCGTCACGCTGTTCGCTTTGTCGCTAATCGGACGACCTTCGTACTCTTTGCAAGGCAAATAATCGTCTTCAACGTCAACGGATGCCGCTGGAGGCTTTGGTACTGAGGGGGTCTCAACGATTGCCTCAACAACTGGCGCTGGTGGAACCACAACGGGAACCGTTTCAACGGTTTCGACAATCACAGGCGTTGCCGCTGCCATTGACGTTGCCGCAACCGTTGCCGCAACCGTGCCAATGACCGTCGCGAGTGGCGCTTCGTTCACCGTTTCGGTCGCTGTAAGTGTTTCAACAACCGACGCAGCAGGTGCTGCCGCCATCGATACCGCCGCTGCCATCGCAATCGGTGCTGCCACAGCAATTTTCTCAGCTGGCTTCTCTGGATTCAAGAAAGGCGCAACCGCATGAACACTTTCCATCGTGTCATGCGCGCAAGAACGTGCGATTTCCTTACCGTCCGCATTGCGCAAAACAATGAAATGGTGGTGGAAACCCACTTTTTTGATGTTGTAACGCTCTTTTTTGAACATATTTCGGACAACGTCCGCCATATCTTCGTCGCGGTCGGCGGCCGTCAAATGACCTTCCGAGCGCAAAGTTACGTCACCATCGGTGTCAACGATTGCGAAATAATACTTATTCGACTTCTCGTTAAAGAACGTGCGGAAACCCTCGCGTGGCGTCGTGGTGTGTCCGTGATAATCGCGGCAAGACAAATAATCGTCTTCAATGTCAGCAACTGCCTCAGCAACTGCTTCAACTGGCGCGTCTGCAACAACCGTTTCAGTAATGGTTTCTGCAACAACCTCTGGCGTTGTTGCGGCAAATGATGCCGTCGTCGCAGCAGTTGCAGCAAGAGCCGCCGCCGCTTCAGCTGCAGAATTGTCAGTGGCTGCTTTTGCCATTGCTGCACGTCCACTTGGGAAAATAGCCCGCGCCTCGGCTTCCGAATTGAACGGGCATGAGCGCGCAATCTCTTGGTGATTGCCCGCTTTGAGAATGACGAAAAAGCGACCCATTTTTTCCAAAACGGCATAGCGCTCTTCCATGTCGCGGTTCTTAGTAACCGATGCCATACCATTGTCGCGGGCAGCGGTTGTTGGATAACCTTCCGAGCGCATGAGTACGTCACCGTCTGAGTCGTACAAAGCGAAATAATGCTGCCCACTTTCGTGCGTGAACGCTGTTAATTCGCCGCTTCCACCGTGTCCTGCGTAAGATTTGCAAGCCATGTAGTCATCGTCAATACGGTCGTCGGCGCGTTCTTTAGTCGCCGCCATCGCGGTTGCTTGAACGCCGCCGCGCACTTGTTCGCCCGTTGCGAAAGCCATCAAAGCCATTGCTTCGGCTTCCGAACCAACGTCGCATGAACGCGCAATCTCGCGGTAGTTTGCCGCCCGAAGGCTTAAATAATACGTGTCTCCTTCTTGTTTGACACTGTAAAAATCGCGGTTAACGCGGTTTTTAATAACGGATTGGATGCCGTTTTCACGGGCAGCAGGCTGTGGATAACCCTCGCTTTTCAATAGAACTTTACCGTCCGCATCAAGTAACGCAAAAAAATGCCGTTGACTCTCAGCGTCGTGAAACGCCGAGAAGTTGCCTTCGGTTTCGTGCATAGCTTGACCTTCGTAAGCGCTACATGCAAGGTAGTCTTCATTAACCATAATCGTCTGTTTTGATTTTGTGAAAGAATGTACGTTTATCTAAAAACGCCTCAAAAAAGCGATTTAAAGTTAAAATTTTATTCGGGGTAACAATAATTTTTCATTAATTTTTTCTCCTTTTTTTATTAAATTCTTTTGCCGTTGCTCGCAAGAAATTCACTTTAGTCAATTTTATTTCCTTTATTGACTGGTAATCAGTTAATTACAAAATCTATTTTAAAATATAGATAAATTTCGTTTTCTGTTTTATAAAATATCTACCCCTCAATATTCAGCAAAAAAAAACGAGAAATATCTCTCAAACGTCTTTTTTTAACCAATCAGCGCATTTGGATATATCTTTTTTAGATAATTCAAAGCCATTTCAAACCGCACAATTGTTCATTTCAAGCCGTTCAGAAAAGGTGTTTAAAAAATATTTCACGAGAAAAAAAGACATAATATCCCTTTTTTATTTGCAAAATAAGTGTTGAGCAGTCCCACCAGTAAGACCTATTTTGGGAGAAACAAACAAGGTTAGCTGAACAATATTTGCAAAAAAAAGCGCGCTAATTATAAAAAAAATATTGCGACAACCATGAAACGACAACCATGAAAATGCTAAATTACCTATGCATTTTTACGCATTATAAAAACAGAAAAGCCATTCTGATGCACTTGCATTGGAACGGCTTTTTGATAAAAAAAGGCGAAAAAGGACTTTTATACTGAGGGGTCCTAAAATCAGAAAATGACCCGCATTGGTAGACAGACAGGGTTATCAAAAACTCAATTATTGGCATCAATATCCAACACAATGCTCAACAATAAAGTGATGTCTTCATAAAATTCACGAATCAAATCAAAACTCATATTGGATTGCCAAAGCGCGGGTTCTAACAAGTCTTTTTCTTGACTAACGGCAACGTAAATGGCATTTCTGATAAACGACAAATACACTTCATTGCCTTCTCTCTCCCGATATTTCAAAATCGATTCTTGCATATTTTCAGACAGAAAACCACGTGTATTGGCATCAATAGTCGCGTAAACGATGAATGCTTCTGTGAATTTTTGAGACAAACCATATTCAAATTGACGACCACCGTTGACCGTAAACGCCTTGATTGTTTTTGACAAAAATTGACGTTGACCGCGCGGTAGAACCAAAATTTCTCCGCGTTCCATCTGCACATCCCGCCGAAAACGAGCGTGTAAAAAAACACCCCGAAAGACATTATCGAGTCGATTCCGAACGGGCGAAAACTCCTTAACCGACAACTCCGATAGCTCAAAATCCAACTCACCCATCTCACCTTTTATGTAATCTTCGCCGACAAAATCGGGTGCAGAGGAATTAAAAAGGCGACTTTCTGCGAATACAGAAGGCGCGATTGAGCCATTTTCGATGTATTTCAACGGCACATTATACGTCACATCGTTGTCGATGAAATCAAGTAATAGCGTCACAACGCGTGGCTTGAAAGTCGTGCGGAAGGATTCCCACTCGTTAAAAATATACGTGATGTAAAGTACGAGAGGAATGACAAGTACGAGCGTCAGAACGATAATACCGATGTAAAATTGGAGAAAAATAATACCCAAAATCGACATAAACGACAGCCACAACGTCATCAACAATTGATGCCGTCGTCTTTCCATGCGCCTTAATTCTGGATGGATGGTGTGATTGTAATATTGCCGAAGATCGGTGAGATTCTGCATTGTAAGATTCGTTTTCTCATCGTTTTAGTCATTTAATCATGACTAATTCTCTGATTTCCAATTAGTTAGGGCAAAGCAAACGTTTTTATTCAGAATTACAAAAAAATAGCGTGATGATTTTCTAAAATCAGAAAATTACCTTTTAAATATTAAAAAATGAATTTAAGATATTTTTTATGTATTTCGCAATTTTAGGGACCCCTCAGTATTTTCACCAAAAAAGCCTCACAAACGCGTGTTTGCAAGGCTTTTTTAGCAAAATTTAGGTTTAGAAACCTTAAAAGTTATCAAATTGCTTGATTTGTTAACCCATTTCAGCCTCTACGGCTTTCACTTCTGGAATCATGCGCGTCAACATTCCTTCGATGCCTGATTTCAAGGTCACCGTTGAAGACGGGCAGCCGCTACACGAACCTTGCAAAATCACGTAAACCGTACCGCCTTCAAAGTTTTTGAACTCGATGTTGCCACCGTCCATTTCAACGGCAGGTTTCACGTAAGTATCAATAAGGCTTTTAATGCGTTCGACCAATTCGGCATTGTCGCCCGTGTAAACAGGTGCGTCCGATTTTGCGTTTGCTTCCATCGCTTCGGCGTAGCCTTCGGTGAGGATTTCGCCGCCGTTCTCGATAAAACCTTTGATGAATTCCTTGATATTGAGCATAATTTCAGCCCATTCGTAGTTAAATTCTTTGCTTATCGTTACGAAGTTGTTGCAGATATAGACGCCTTTCACAAACGGATGTTCAAACAAAGCGACGGCCAAGGGCGACCATCCTTTTGCTGATACCTCGTCTCGAAAGTCGGCAGTGCCGCGGTACAACATCCGATTCGTTACGAATTTCAAAGATTCGGGATTCGGTGTCTGCTCAGTGTATAACAACACAGGCGTTTTTGTTGCTGCTTCCATTACTTTGAATAAAATTTTTTAAAAATTATGAATTACTGATTATATAAACCATTGGTTGTCAATAAAATAACGATTTTTTAATAAAAATACTGAGGGGTCTTAAAAATGACTTCCTATTACTTAAAATCCATTACCATATATAGCGCGTGCAAAATTAACGTTTATAAACGGATTGAGTTCACAATAGGCGGGTTTAGTATTTTTATTTTTCAAAAAAATGGGAATCATAGAAGATTTGATCACTTTTAAAAAGTGGTTAAATCTGAAAATTTCACAAAATAAACACCTACTGCGTGACGTTTGAACGGTTCGTTCAAAAAATTCTATATTATTTTCTATTTTCGCCGCTTAAAATCCACGTATGGCAAACAAAGACAACTTGATTAGCGTCGTCGGAGCGCTTTTCCGCTATCGCCGCCCGATACTTTGGGCTACTTTCTTGACGGGTATTGGCAGTCTGCTGATTTCAGTTTTTCTGCTCGATAATATGTATAAAGCCACAACAACCTTCTATCCGCTTAGTTCCGACGTCTTTAAACCCGAACAAATGTTCGGTACATCGACGAAAGACATGGATTATTACGGAACAGAAGCCGACGTTGACCGATTGTTGACGATTGGCCAATCGGGTGATATGTATAATTTTTTAATAAAAAAGTTCGATTTGTATAAACATTACAAAATTGACACGGCGTCGGAGCGCGCTCCGATTAAAGTACGTGAGGCTTTGGAAAAATTATACGCAGTTAGAAAAACGAAAGAAGACGCGATTGAAGTCTCCGTCGAAGACAAAGACCGTGCGCTTGCCGCCGTCATGGCCAATGCTGCGCGCGATAAAATTGACGAAATTGCGCAGCGACTCGTTCGCGAAGTGCAGTACAACCAGATTCGCGGTTTTGAATCCAATTTTTTGCAAAAAGAAAAAGGGATGCAGGTCATAGGTGACACACTCTCGGTGATGCGCAATATTTATGGCGTCATTGACCCTCAAACTCAAACCGAAGCCGTGACGAAAGTTTCGGTTGAAGCGCAAGGCAACTACATTCGCTCGAAAGCAAGATTAGAGGCGCTTAAAGGCGTGAGTTCGGTGACGCAAGATACTTTGGCGATGCTCGGAGCAACGGTTAAAGGCTACGAAGAGGAACTCAAACAGAGTGTTGAAACCATGAAAAAATACAATGCAGGTTTCAATAGTGTCTCCCTGATGAAAGAATTGTATGAGCAAGAACGCAACCAACTTGGTCGCGATAAACAACGTTATTTGCAACTGAAAGTTGCCTACGAAACGCCAACGCAAGCCTTAAAAACGTTTGAAACAGCGTCAGTCCCCATTGATAAATCACGGCCAAAACGGTCAATAATCATCCTAAGTACGATGCTTATTGCCTTCGTTTTGATGGTTGTCGGTGCTTTAGTTGCCGATAATTATAAAGATGTTGATTGGTCTGAAATCACGGGTTCGACGGAAGAAGTTGCCGACAAACGTAAATCAGGCATTGGTTTCTTTCAGAAAAAAAGTTAGAGGACCCCTCAGTATTTTTCAAAATTTTGACGTTTGAATCCACAATTTCCACTGCCCATCACGGTCATTTTCACGACTTATAATGAAGCGCCGAATATTCAAGCGGCGCTTGATTCGGTTGCTCCTTGGGCGGCCGAAATCCTCGTTGTGGATTCTTTTAGCACCGATGGAACGGTGGAAATGATTGAAAAATTCGGTGGCGTTCAATTGTTTCAACGCGCCTATTTTGGTCCCGCCGACCAAAAAAATTGGGCCATTCCGAAAGCTGAAAATAACTGGATTCTACTTATGGACGCCGACGAGCGCGCAACGCCCGCAATGCACGCTGAAATTGCCAAAATACTGAGGGGTCCCTCTGGATTGAAAACTCAAAATTCAGCATTAGACTTACACGATAATGCATTGATTACCAACGCTTTTGATGGTTATTGGATTGGTTTTACACATTTCTTTATGGGTAAAAAAGTCCGTTTTTCAGGTTGGCAAAATGACAAAACGATTCGATTGATTCAACGCGACAAATGCCGATACAACGACAACCGCGTGCATGAAGAAATCGTTTCGGAAGGCTTGAAAATCGGTCGTTTAACGGCTAAATTTGACCATTACACGTTCAGAAATATCGAACATTTTGTTGAAAAACAACAACGTTACGCCGCTTGGTCTGCCATCGACCACGATAAAAAAACGGGGCATATCACGGCTTTCCACTTAGTTATCAAGCCTTTTTTTCGTTTTTTCAAGCATTATTTTCTAAAATCAGGCTTTTTAGACGGTAAAATTGGTTTTATCATCGCGGCAACTGCCGCTTGGAGCGTTTTTCTGCGTTACGTTAAAATTGTCGAAAATCGGCAAGCATCAAAGTAACACAATACTTTATTTCACACTTTTTAAGACCCCTCAGTATAAATGCCATTTTTTGATGATTTTGCATCAAAAAATGGCATTTATACTGAGGGGTCCCTCTGAATTAAAACACAACCTTAATCAATCCGTCCTTTCTCATCTTCAAGTCCCGTTTTGCGGTTTCTCGCCGATTTTACTTGATTATTTCCAAAATTATAACTCAAATTGAGCCGTATTTGACGGCTTTCCCAACCACCGCGGCCGTTGATTTTCAAGTCGCCAAACTGCGTATTGCCGCGCCAAAACGAGGTAAAAAACACGTCGTTGACCGCTAAACGCGCCGATACTTTGTCTTTCAAAATCTTCTTTTGGAACGCAATATCGAGTGAACCGAGGCTTTTAGTCAAATAAGTACCGCCCCATACTGCGGGGCTGCTGAACCAACCCGATACTTCCATTTTCCAATTTCGGGGCAATAAAAACGTGTTTTGACCGTAAAAACTCGTTGTCGTGCGAGTAATCGGAACGTATTTTTCACTTTTTGCTTCAAAACTTGACCGATAGGCGTTAAGGCTGAAAAACACGTCCCACCATTTGGCCACTTGAAACGGATAAGAAATACCGATATTGATAACTCCTTGATTAGCAATATTTTGTTCCATAATAAAATTGCGCGAACCTTCGATTGTATCGACTACTTGAGCAAAAAAATCTTGAATATAACTGTAACTCAACGACGTTGTGAGGGTGTACTTATACGTGTGCGACAATTTCACGTCGTTGGAATATTGCGGTTTCAAAAACGCGTTGCCTTTGCTGTACGACAGCTCGTCAATTTTCCATTCAAACGGATTCAACGACCTGTAATTTGGCCGTTCGATGCGGCTGCTGTACGTCAAAGCGAATGAATTATTGGCGTTTGCGGCGTAAGTAAAACCGCCGCTTGGAAACGCGTTGACGTAGTTGCGCGGCACGCGATTGTCTTTATTTTGTTGCAAACTCGTCAAATTGCCCTCAGAAATGGTGTGTTCGACGCGCAAACCGCCTTGAAAATTGAGTTTTCCCCACGTCCGATTGTAATTCACGTAAGCGGCGTTGATATTTTCGGCGTAAACAAACTGATTGCTGCGGTCTTTATTTTTGATTTTTTCGCCGTTTGAAAAGTCATAAAAATCGAATATATTGTCCGTTTTTACACTTGATAATTTAAAACCAAGTGCCAATTTTCCTTTCAAAAAATTCTGTTCATAATCCGTTTTAAACGTCAAAACTTGAACCGTCGTCGGCGTGTTCATTTGGTAAATGCGTTCAAATAATTTCCGCGTTTCATCGCTGTTGTAATACGTATTTGGTTGATTGTTAAGCCTTTCACTACCATAAATACCAAAATCGGCATCCATATTCAACACGTGTCCGACGGTGTCGGCGAAGCGGTAATTGGTATTCAAATACACGTTTTTATTGTCAAAATCCGATAGACTTTGAGCCACCAAAACTTGATTCGGCGTGCCATCCGCCCTGCGGGTAATCGGCGTACGGCTGTTGTTGACGGTATTGCCTTTGTTGAAATTACCGTTCAAAATGACGCCAAAAGTGCTTTTGTTGTTGATAAACACATCCAAACCCGTTTTGATATTATTCGACGCCATGTCGTTAAGCGTCGTTGTTTTCAAATCGTAAATAAATCCCGCTTGTTGGCGGTATAAATCCATAAAACTCTCGGTTTTGCCAAAATTATTGCTGTAAGTGGCGAAAAAATTGGTTTTTCGACCGCGATTATTCAACGAGATTGAACTGTTTAATCGTCCGTTGATGCCATACGCTGCCCCTAAACTGATTGTTCCGTTAGTGCCAAAACGCTTGTCTTTTTTCAATTTTATGTTGATAATTCCCGCATTCCCCGCCGCATCGTATTTGGACGACGGCTGCGTAATAATTTCAATCGCTTCAATGTCCGACGCTTGCAAGGTCTTCAAAAAATTGGTCAAATCCGTACCCGACAACACCGACGGTTTGCCGTCAATGTAGATTAAAACGCCCGTTTTTCCTTCTAAAATCAAGTTCTCTGCGTTGTCAATGATGACACCCGGAGCTTTTCGGAGTAATTCAAAACCCGTGGTTCCCGTCGCACTCAACGAACTTTGAACGTTGAAAACGGTCTTGTCGGCCAATACTTCGATCATCGGTTTGCGCGTCGTGACGACAAATTCGGTTAATTCTTGATTTTCGACCTTCAATACTGAGGGGTCCATGTACACGTCTTTGTCCGTCAATTCAAGCACTTTTGAGTTAAATTTTTGAAACCCAACGCTGTTTATGCGCACAAAAACGCGCCCGACGGGAATGTTCGACAGCTTGAAACCACCGTTTGCGTCCGCAATATCAGCTTTGATGAGCGTCGAGTCCGTAGCTTTGAACACGGCAACCGTGGCAAAAGCGACGGCTTCGTTAGCAGCATTTTTCGCCAAACCTTTGATACCAACCGTTTGACTCCACAACGAAAGCGTTAAAAAAACGAGTGCGGAAATAAGTAATTGCTTTTTCATTTTATAAATATTTTAAATTAAAATTAAACATGGTTGAAAAACTTGCTTTTTGTGTAACATTTAGCGACAATTAAAGTTACCGACTCCGTTAAACGATTTGCGTGGAGCAAAGATGAGGTCGGTCGTGTCGAACCTAAAAATGGTTTCCGTCGAGTTGCACAATAGGTCGGTGAGTTGCAAAAGTTCATTCAACGGCGTATTCTGCAACTCACCGATTTGTGGTGGCTTGATTCAGGGACTTCGCGTACCTTTCCGTTCTAAAATTGCGAAAATGACACCCCTCAGTATTTTTCCTTTTTTTATCACTTTGAATGAAAAATAGACGACACTCATCACTTTTTACTTATAAATTTTCACTTATTTATGGCAACAATTTTTTGGGAGAAAAATAGCGTAGGCGGCGTAAAACGCGGTTGGTTGGCAACTGTGATAGGTTTTTATGTCGCATTTTGCCTCATTTACGCTTTAACATTGGCGTACATCGAAGCCGATTATGCCAAAATGTCTTTCAATGACTTGATTTATTCCTACATTAAAGTTCAAGCTATTGACTATCTGTACAAGTTCATGCTCACCATTCCTTTGTGTTATCTGTACTTCAAAATGATTAATCATTGGCATTTCTCTTTGAAAATAGCGCTGCACATTTTCACAATGTTTGTGTTTGTTTTGACTTGGAGAGAATTGTTTTATGTAACGATGGAGGCATCGGGACGGGGACATCTTAGGGGTGTGTTACAAATTTGGGATATTTATATTCCTTCTTTATTTTATATTATTCAATTTGGTTTTTTCCACGCTTTTGAGTATTATTATCAACTACAAAAGCAAAAAGAAGTGGAAAATCAATTGCGCCAAGTGTCTTTAACGAACGAACTTGCTGCCCTAAAAGCGCAGCTCAATCCTCATTTTTTATACAATGTTTTTAACACAATCAGTGCCTCCGTTCCGCCCGAACAAGAGCGGACACGCGAATTGATTGCCGAGTTAGCCGACCTTTTCCGTTACCAACTCAGAGCCTCGCGAACGGAATTAGTGCCTTTGCGCGAAGAAATCGAGTTTGTAGAAAAATATTTGGACTTAGAAAAAGCCCGTTTTGGCGAGCGCCTACAAACGCATATCGACGTTGCCGACGCTATTTTGGATGAAAAAGTGCCTTCCATGATGCTACAACCTTTGGTTGAAAACAGCTTGAAGCACGGTTTGGCTTCCTTGATTGAAGGCGGCGAAGTGTCGGTAAAAATTAAAAAACAAGAAGATTTGATACATTTCGAGATTTCAGACACGGGTATTGGCGTAAAAAACAAAGAAAAACTGCTTCATACTGAGGGGATAGGTCTGAGAAACACGCAATTGCGTTTGGAAAAACTTTACGGTTCGACCCTCCATTTTTCGGACAACCAACCGAAAGGTCTGACCATTTGTTTCACCACAAAAACTTTGAAAATTGCATGAAAAAAATAATTATCATTGACGATGAAGCCGCAGGACGAACGCTCATTAAGCAATATTTGACCGAATATCCGTCGCTGATTGTCGTCGGCGAAGCGAATAATGGCGTGGATGCGATAAAAGTCATCAATGAATTTAAGCCAGATTTGATATTTTTGGACATCCAGATGCCTGGTCTGTCGGGTTTTGAGGTATTGCCGCACCTCGA